>NZ_JANZNP010000009.1:0-231211 GCF_025153065.1 Pantoea sp. XY16
GACACTAACACCTGAAGCTAGCGCGTCTACCAATTCCGCCACCTTCGCATACCCGTAACATCCTGAGAATGTTACAACCACGGAGGCGCATTCTAGAGATTTTACTCTTTGCGTCAACAACTATTTCGTCGGGCTGAAACGATCGCTGTAAAAAGCAACGTTTTCAGCCCGGCAACGCAGTTAACGCCGGGAAAAGCGCTTAGCGCGTTTTGGCTCCGCGACCGTAAACAGCACGATAAACTTTAAAACGACCGGTCTGCGCGATAACTTCGTGACTGCCGAAGGCTTCATCCAGCGCCTGCGGGTAGGGCAGGAAGGTGTTTGCGACGATACGCAGTTCACCGCCGGTGTTCAGGTGTTTCACTGCGCCACGGATCAGCGCCTGGGCGGCGTCGAGGCTGGTCTGGGTACCTTCATGGAACGGCGGGTTCGAGATAATCATGTCGAAACGCCCCGTGACGTCAGAGAAGACGTTGCTGGCGAAGACTTCGCCCTCAATGCCATTGGCGGCCAGCGTCAATTTACTCGCTTCAATGGCAGCCGCGTGCACGTCGCACAGCCACAAACGTACTTTAGGCGAACGGGCCGGCAGAGAGGCGGCAATCACGCCTGCGCCACAGCCCATATCCAGCACTTTACCTTTGGTATGTGGAGTAAAGGTCGAGAGCAGCAGGGCACTGCCGCTGTCCAGGCCGTCACGGCTGAAGACGCCAGGCAGGGTATGAATCGTCAGACCATCCAGCTGATACTGATGACCAAAGCTGCTGGCATCAAACTCAGGCTGTTTGTCCAGACGACCATGGTAGAGACCACAGCGACGCGCGCTGTCGATTTTCTCCAGTTTCACCCACGACTCCACCATACCTTCAGCACTGCGCACGCCGCTGCGGTTTTCACCGACCACGAACACGTCACAGCCGACCGGCAGCAGAGAGAGCAGGTTCTGCAGCTGGAACTGCACTTCCGGCTTATTCTTGGTCCAGAAGTAGACCAGCGTATCGCAGCCCTGCACATCTTCTGCCTGCGCAACCATGCCGTAACGCGCCTGCTCGCCCATACGACGGCTGAGGTTTTGCCAGTGATGATATTGCTGGGTGTGAACGCGCGACGAGGCGGTTTCCAGCTGAGCGGGCAGGTCATCCTGCAGATCGCCAGCAAATAAAACATGGCGGGCGGTAAATTCATCACTGTGGCGCAGAATGACTTCGCTGGCCGGGGTTAAAGCAGACATGTAGGGCTCCTGTAAGATCTGAGCGGGGATTATAGTGGTTTGTTGGCGCATGTTCGATGGGTTTGCTAGCATAGCGACGCATTCAGGCAGCAGAACAGGTAACACCATGACGTCCAGGCGCGACTGGCTTTTACAGCAAATGGGAATTACACAGTACCAGCTGCGCCGCCCGCGCGTGCTTCAGGGCGAAATTGCCGTCACGCTGGCACCGGACACGCAGTTAATTATTGTCGCTGACGCACCGCCCGGTCTGCATGAACCGCTGATGCGCGACGTGCTGCATGCTCTCAATCTGCAACCCGAACAGGTCATGACCGTGACGCCGGATCAGCTGCAAATGCTGCCGGAGACGCTGAACTGCGCGGGCTGGCTGCTCGGCGTAGAGAGCGAACAGACTTTCAATGGCGTAGCATTAACCAGCGCCTCTTTCAATGAACTAATCAGCAGCGGCGTCGCCAAACGCGCGCTCTGGCAACAGATGTGTAACCATGACAGCCATCTCTTTACTCACCCCTGACGATCTGGCGCAGGCCTACGCCATTGAGTGTCGTAGTCACGCGTTTCCCTGGAGTGAAAAGACGTTTGCCAGCAATCAGGGCGAGCGCTTTATCAATTTACGTCTCGATGTTGACGGCAAAATGGCCGCCTTTGCGATTACGCAGGTGGTACTGGACGAAGCCTCGCTGTTTAACATCGCGGTCGATCCCGCTTTTCAGCGCCGGGGATTGGGCCGCCAGTTGCTGCAGCATCTGATCGATGAACTGATTAAACGCGACGTGCTGACGCTGTGGCTGGAAGTGCGGGCCTCGAACCAGCCCGCCATTGCGCTCTATGAGCAGCTTGGATTCAATCAGGTCAGTCGTCGCCCCAACTATTATCCCACCGCCAGCGGCCGTGAAGATGCCATTCTCATGGCCCTGACGCCGTAGTGGTGTTAAGGAGCTTTAATGATCGATAACTGGGACTGCATCCTGTTTGATGCGGACGATACCCTTTTTCATTTCGACGCCTATGCTGGTTTACAGCGCCTGTTTGCGGGTTATGACGTGCAGTTCACCGACCAGGATTACAGCGATTATCAGGCTGTCAACAAACCGCTGTGGGTCGATTATCAGAACGGCACCATCTCAGCGTTACAGCTGCAGACTCAGCGTTTTAACCACTGGAGCGAAAAGCTCAGCGTGGCGCCAGAGATCCTCAACAGCGGCTTCCTCAGCGCGATGGGCGAGATCTGCACGCCGCTGCCGGGTGCAGTCAGCCTGATGAATCAACTGCATGGCAAGGTAAAGATGGGGATCATTACCAATGGCTTTACCGCGCTGCAGCAGACGCGTCTGGAGCGCACCGGTTTCCGCGATTACTTCCCGGTGCTGGTGATCTCTGAGCAGGTCGGCGTGCCTAAACCGGCGGCAGAGATCTTTGATTATGCGCTGGAACGTATGGGCAATCCGGATCGGCAGCGGGTGCTGATGGTGGGTGATACACCAGAATCAGATATTCTGGGCGGCATGAATGCTGGCGTGAAAACATGCTGGCTCAATCATGGCACCCGGCCGCTGCCAGAACATATCAAACCAACCTGGCAGGTCAAATCGCTGGGTGAGCTGGAAGCGCTGCTGATCGGCTGATGGAAGCTGCCTCGCAAATCCGCAACTTTCCTGTAAAAAAGGCCCGCACAGCGGGCCTTTCTCGTTTTATCTTTACCGCAGCGCAGGCGCGTTACTCTTTCTTCTCGTCGTCCTCATCCCGATCCTCTTTCACCGGAGTGCTGGCGGTAAGCAGAAACGGCGACTGCTGCCAGCGGGTGCGGCGATGGCGCAGCAGGGTACGGGAGAGAATAATGCCGATCGCCAGCGCCAGCAGCATCATCAGACGCAGAATATTGGTGGTGTTATCGACCTGATGTGAGTCGGTGACCAGCACGTGGGTATCCAGCGTTACGCGCAAAAAGCCCAGCGGGCCATCGTTTCCGGCCAGCGGCTGCACAATCTGGTGGTTGAAATAGCTGCCCGCGCGCTTGCCGTCGAGCGCCAGCCGGTCGCGGACATTGATGTTTTCACCGCTGTGCGCCACCAGACTGCCGTCTCCGTCATACACGGATGCATCCAGAATACGGCTGTTCGCCGTCATCTGATTAAGGATGGCTTCGATCTGATTCCGGTTATTTTCACTGTTGTCCATCAACGGCTTAAGGCTGAACGCCACCTGGCTGGTCAGCGTATGCGCCAACTCCTCGACCTGCTCAGAACGCGCCGTCTGATGGCCGAGACTAAACCAGGAGGCGCCCTGCATCAGCACGACCAGCAGCGCCATCGAGATAAGAACAATCACGGTACGATGTAAGCGAAATTTCAGTGCGGTTTTAGCCATTAATCATCCGGGTCATATCACAACAGAAAGCCTGGAGATTATGTTGCCAGAAGCGACGCAGACAAGGTAGCCTCTTGCGTGGTTTTGTTGTCCCTACAGGAGCTCTGATGCCAAATCGTTTAACCTGGTGCGATCTTCCCGCCGATGTCTCCCTCTGGCCGGGTTTGCCCCTTTCTCTTAGCGGTGATGAAGTGATGCCGCTGGATTATCGTGCTGGCCGTACCGGCTGGCTGCTGTATGGCCGCGGTCTGGATAAGCAGCGGCTGACCGATTACCAGCACCAGCTGGGTGCGGCGATGGTGATCGTCAGCGCCTGGAACGTCGATGAGTATCAGGTGATTCGCCTGGCGGGATCGCTGACGCCGTTTGCCAGCAAGCTGGCGCACGACGCCGGGCTGGACGTGGCACCGCTTGGAAAAATCCCGCATCTCAAAACGCCAGGCCTGCTGGTGATGGATATGGACTCCACCGCGATTCAGATCGAGTGCATCGATGAGATTGCAAAACTGGCGGGCTGCGGCGAGCAGGTGGCGGAAGTCACGGAACGCGCGATGCGCGGCGAACTCGACTTCACCGCCAGCCTGCGTCAGCGCGTGGCCACGCTGCAGGGGGCGGACGCCAATATTCTGAAACAGGTGCGTGATGCCCTGCCGCTGATGCCAGGCTTAACCACCCTGACGCAGAAGCTGCAGGCGCTGGGCTGGCAGATTGCCATCGCGTCTGGCGGCTTTACCTACTACGCCGAATACCTGCGCGACAAGCTGCATCTGTCGGCGGTGGTCGCGAATGAACTTGAAATTCGCGACGGCAAACTGACCGGCAACGTGCTGGGACCGATTGTCGACGCACAATACAAAGCCGATACCCTGAAGAAGCTGGCGCAGCGTTTTGACATCGCGCCGGAACAGACGGTGGCGATCGGCGATGGGGCCAATGACCTGCTGATGATCAAAGCCTCAGCGCTGGGCATTGCGTTCCATGCTAAACCTAAGGTGAATGAGCAGACTGCGGTCACCATTCGCCATGCCGATTTAATGGGGGTGTTCTGCATCCTCACCGGCAGCCTGATCCACGAAGAGCGTTAACAGAGGTATTGATTTGGCCAAAGCGGCAAAACGCGCATTTGTCTGTAACGAATGTGGCGCAGATTACCCACGCTGGCAGGGGCAATGCAGCGCCTGTCACGCCTGGAACACCATCACCGAGGTGCGCATCGCCGCCTCGCCCGCCGCTGCGCGTAACGAGCGCCTGAGTGGTTATGCCGGCAGCGCTGGCACCAGCCGGGTGCAGAAGCTCTCTGAAATCAGCCTGGAGGCGTTACCGCGCTTCTCGACCAGCTTCAAAGAGTTTGACCGGGTACTGGGCGGCGGCGTCGTGCCGGGCAGCGCTATTCTGATTGGCGGCAGTCCGGGCGCGGGCAAATCCACGCTGCTGCTGCAGGTGATGTGCCGGTTGTCCGAAGGGATGAAAACCCTTTACGTCACCGGTGAAGAGTCACTGCAACAGGTGGCGATGCGCGCCCATCGTCTGGGATTACCCACCGAAAATGTCAATATGCTGTCGGAAACCAGCATTGAGCAGATCTGCCTGATCGCCGAGCAGGAGCAGCCGCAACTGATGGTGATCGACTCGATCCAGGTCATGCACATGGCGGAGATCCAGTCATCGCCGGGCAGCGTTGCTCAGGTGCGTGAAACCGCCGCTTACCTGACGCGCTTCGCCAAAACGCGCGGCGTGGCGATCATCATGGTCGGCCACGTCACCAAAGATGGTTCGCTGGCCGGGCCGAAAGTGCTGGAGCACTGCATCGACTGTTCAGTGCTGCTGGATGGCGATGCTGATTCCCGCTTCCGCACGCTGCGCAGCCATAAAAACCGCTTCGGCGCGGTGAATGAGCTGGGTGTGTTTGCCATGACCGAGCAGGGCATGCGTGAAGTCAGCAACCCGTCAGCTATTTTCCTGTCGCGCGGCGAAGAGATCACCTCGGGCAGTTCGGTGATGGTGCTGTGGGAGGGAACGCGACCGCTGCTGGTGGAGATTCAGGCGCTGGTCGATCATTCGATGATGGGCAATCCACGCCGCGTGGCAGTGGGTCTGGAGCAGAACCGCCTGGCGATTCTGCTGGCAGTATTGCACCGTCACGGCGGATTGCAGATGGCCGATCAGGATGTGTTCGTTAACGTCGTGGGCGGCGTCAAAGTCACCGAAACCAGTGCAGACCTGGCGCTGATGCTGTCGATGGTGTCGAGCCTGCGCGATCGTCCGCTTCCGCAGGATCTGGTGATCTTCGGCGAAGTAGGACTGGCCGGTGAGATCCGTCCGGTGCCCAGCGGGCAGGAGCGCATCGCTGAAGCGGCGAAGCATGGCTTCAAACGCGCCATTGTGCCGGCAGGGAATGCACCGAAAAAACCGATTGCCGGGATGCAGGTTTTCAGCGCGAAGAAGCTGGCCGATGCGCTGGCGATTCTGGACGATCTGTAACGCGCCTGCGGCCGCCAGCGAAAAGCCGCTGGCTGGCCGCTCCCACCTTAACCGCATTGATGCAGGAGGCACGACATGTCGTCGTTTGATTATCTGAAAACGGCCATTCGCCAGCAGGGCCATACGCTGCAACAGGTCGCTGATGCCAGCGGCATGACCAAAGGCTATCTGAGCCAGTTACTCAATGCCAAAATCAAAAGCCCCAGCGCGCAAAAGCTGGAGGCGCTGCACCGCTTTCTGGGACTGGAGTTTCCGCGCCGCGATAAAACGGTGGGCGTGGTGTTTGGTAAGTTCTATCCGCTGCATACCGGCCATATCTATCTGATTCAGCGCGCCTGTAGTCAGGTGGATGAGCTGCATATCATTATGGGTTATGACGAGCCGCGCGACCGCGAGCTGTTTGAGAACAGCGCGATGTCACAGCAGCCGACAGTCAGCGATCGCCTGCGCTGGCTGCTGCAGACCTTTAAGTATCAGAAAAATATTCGTATTCACGCCTTTGATGAAGAGGGGATCGAACCCTATCCGCACGGCTGGGATGTGTGGAGTAAAGGCGTCAGCGCGTTTCTCAGCGAGCACGGCATTGCGCCGGACTGCATCTACACCAGCGAAGCGCCCGATGCGGAGATGTACCAGCAGCACCTGGGCATTCAGACCGTGCTGGTCGATCCCAACCGATCCTTTATGAGCATCAGCGGCGCGCAGATTCGTCAGGATCCGTTCCGCTTCTGGGACTACATCCCGACTGAAGTGAAACCGTTCTTTGTGCGTACCGTGGCGATCCTCGGCGGAGAGTCGAGCGGTAAATCGACGCTGGTGAATAAACTCGCCAACATCTTCAACACTACCAGTGCCTGGGAATATGGCCGCGACTATGTCTTTTCCCATCTGGGCGGTGACGAAATGGCGCTGCAATATTCCGATTACGACAAGATCGCGCTGGGACAGGCGCAGTACATCGATTTCGCCGTCAAATACGCGAATAAAGTGGCGTTTATCGACACCGACTTTGTGACCACGCAGGCGTTTTGTCTCAAATATGAAGGGCGTGAACATCCCTTTGTGCAGGCGCTGATCGATGAGTATCGTTTTGATCTGGTGATCCTGCTGGAAAACAACGTGCCCTGGGTCGCGGATGGCTTGCGCAGCCTGGGCAGTTCAGTGGATCGGCGGGAGTTTCAGTCGATGCTGGTCACGATGCTGCGGGAAAATAACATCGACTTCCTGCACGTGAAGGAAGATGATTATGACGCCCGTTTCCTGCGCTGTATTGAGCTGGTGAAAGCGATGCTGGGCGAGAAAAACGCCCAGCCGTAACGCATGCATTGGCCCGGTCTGCCGCACGGCAGCCGGGTCAGGGCATTAATAGACCATCACCACTTTGCCGCGCATGTGGCCTTCCAGCACGCGCTGGTGGGCGGCGGTTAAAGTCTCAACGCTTAAGCCATGCAGTGTTTCGCTCAGCGTGGTCTGCAGCTTACCTTCATCCAGCAACGCCGATACCGCATCCAGAATCTCGCCCTGACGCGCCATATCCGGTGTATTGAACATGCTGCGGGTATACATCAGCTCGAAGTGCAGTGCCGCACTCTTCAGCTTCAGCTGGTCCATCGACAGGGGATGTTCGTTTTCCACGATGGTGCAGATATGACCCTGCGGAGCGATCAGCTTCGCCATGGTTTCCCAGTGACCGTCGGTGTCATTCAGGCAGAAGATATAATCGACCTGCTTAATGCCCTGTTTCTCCAGCTCACCGATCATATCTTTGTAGTTGATCACCAGATCGGCTCCGCGATCGCGGCACCACTGGGCGGAATCTTCACGCGAGGCTGTCGCAATGATCTTCACCTTGCTGCGCAGTTTCGCCAGCGGGATCGCCAGCGATCCGACACCGCCCGCGCCGCCGACGATCAGCAGCGTCTGATCTTCCGTTGCGGTCTCCAGGTTCAGTCGCTCAAACAGGCCTTCCCAGGCGGTCAGGGCCGTTAGCGGGATCGCCGCCGACTGCGCCCAGTCCAGGCTCTCTGGCTTGTGACCGGTGATGCGTGAGTCAACCAGCTGTTCGGTGCTGTTACTGCCAGGGCGGGTCAGATCGCCCGCATAGAAGACTTCATCGCCAGGCTTAAAGTTGCTGACTGAGCTGCCCACTTCCAGCACAACGCCACTGGCATCCCAGCCGAGAATGCGTGGCTGCTGTAAGCCGTTCTTCTTCGCCCCTTTGTGCACCTTGGTATCGACCGGGTTGACCGACGCGGCTTTGACTTCGACCCGCAGGTCATACTCACCTGGCGTAGGGGTTTCAGGAAAAATTTCGGTAAAGTTTTCCGGATTTTCGGGATTAACTGCGATAGCGCGAATAGACATAAAGATTCTCCTTGGTCAGTGTCTTAAGTGTAGAACCTGATTTTAGCGGTGATAAGATGGACAATCTCTCATAGAGTGTTCGTCTGAGGTGAACAATGGCATTTCGTCAGTGGCAGGATATGGCGCTGTTTGCGCTGGTGGCGGAATGCGGCAGCTTTACCGGCGCGGCAGAACGCGCGGGTCTGCCCAAATCGAGCGTCAGTCAGCGCATCAGTCAGCTGGAACAGCGGCTGGGGATCCGGCTGCTGAATCGCACCACCCGCCAGCTCAACCTGACCTTTGCCGGTGAGCGCTATCTGCTGCATTGCCAGGAGATGATGCAGGCCAGTGAGCGCGCCGATCAGGCGATTGCCAGCCTGCGGGAAAACCCCAGCGGGCGCCTGCGCATTACCAGCCCGGCAGGCATTGGTGCCACGCTGCTGGCGCGCTGTAATGCAGAGTTTTTACGTCTTTATCCTGATGTGACGCTGGATGTCTCGATCTCCGATGAGATGCGCGATCTGGTACAGGAGGGCTTTGATGTGGCGCTGCGCACCGGTCAGCCGCAGGAGTCCTCGCTGATTGGCCGCCGGATAGGCAACTGCCCGCGACTGCTGGTGGCTTCTCAGCACTATCTTAATCAGCATCCACCGCTGCTTCACCCACAGCAGCTCTCGGCCCACCGCTGTATTGCGCATCGCGCCTGGAATGAATGGGTGTTGCAGCGCGATGACGAGTTCTATCGCTGGCTGCTGCCGCCAGGCCATCTCACCGACAATTTACTCTATGCGCGCGAATCGGCGCTGGGCGATGCGGGTATTACGCTGCTGCCGCACTTTCTGACCGACGGGGCGATGGCGGATCCCCGACTGGTGCCGGTACTGCCGGAATGGGAAATCGAGGGGAATGAGCTGTGGCTGGTCTATCCGGGCCGTAAACTGAATTCACCTGCGCTGGCGCGCTTTATTGAGTTCGCGCTGCAGTCACCGGTGTTCAGGGAGTTTTATCGCTGAACTTAAAATAAAAGTTATAACCGCAACCTGTAACTTTGACACCCGTAGCAGAAAATTACATTGCATTAATTACGATGGCATTTCCCGTTCTTCTCAAAGGAAGAGAAATGTTATGAAAGCTCAAAATTTAAAAAGTGCATGTATTAAAACTTTATCAAAAAGTGAACTTTATGATCAAAGAGAGTTTAATGGTGTAGCAGCTCTTAAAAATATTTTAGGTAATGAAAATAAAGATATCGAAGCAGATTTTGTACTCAGGGGCAGTGATGTCAGCTGTAGTGCATCACTGACTTGGTATGATGCCAGAAAGTCACATGAAAGCCGGTCTGAATTTCGGCTTTATTATGAAGGCAATCCGGTAATGGAGCTCGCAGTGCCTGGTGATAATATTGTCATTGGTTATGATAAAAAAAGTAAATTAACCTGCATTTTATTTAAAACACATGATGATGAGCATCAAGGGCATGTTGAAGAATGGATGCCGCTTTAAAAAAATAAAAAAGGGAAGCATCCGCTTCCCTTTTTAGTATTAATCAGACTGCGATTACTTCGTCATACGTTTGTACTTGATGCGCTTCGGCTCCAGCGCGTCGGCGCCGAGGGTACGCTTCTTGTACTCTTCATATTCGGTAAAGTTACCTTCGAAGAATTCGATGTTGCCCTCATCCTGATAATCCAGAATGTGCGTGGCGATACGGTCCAGGAACCAGCGGTCATGCGAGATCACCATCGCACAGCCCGGGAACTCCAGCAGGGCGTTTTCCAGCGCGCGCAGGGTTTCAATGTCCAGGTCGTTGGTTGGCTCATCGAGCAGCAGCATGTTGCCGCCAACCTGCAGCAGCTTCGCGAGGTGCAGACGACCACGCTCACCACCCGACAGTTCGCCCACGCGTTTGCCCTGATCGACGCCTTTAAAGTTAAAGCGGCCGACATAGGCGCGGCTTGGCATCTCGGTGTTACCGATACGCATGATGTCCTGACCACCGGAAACTTCTTCCCACACGGTTTTGGAATTGTCCATGCTGTCGCGGAACTGATCGACGGAGGCCAGCTTAACGGTCTCACCCAGCACGATGCTGCCGGAATCAGGCTGTTCCTGACCGGACATCATACGGAACAGGGTGGATTTACCCGCGCCGTTCGGACCGATAATCCCGACAATCGCGCCTTTTGGCACAGAGAACGAGAGATCGTCAATCAGCACACGGTCGCCATAGGACTTACGCAGATTGCTGACTTCCAGCACTTTGTCACCCAGACGGGCACCTGGCGGAATGAACAGTTCGTTGGTTTCGTTACGCTTCTGGTAGTCGGTGTTATTCAGCTCTTCAAAGCGTGCCAGACGGGCTTTGCCTTTAGACTGCTGGCCTTTTGGTCCTTTACGAACCCACTCCAGCTCTTTCTCAATCGACTTACGACGAGCCGCTTCAGAAGAGGCTTCCTGCGCCAGACGCGCATCTTTCTGCTCCAGCCAGGAGGAGTAGTTGCCTTCCCACGGAATACCTTCACCGCGGTCAAGTTCCAGAATCCAGCCTGCCACGTTATCCAGGAAGTAACGGTCATGCGTGATCGCCACGACGGTGCCTTCGAAGTCATGCAGGAAACGCTCCAGCCAGGCGACAGATTCGGCGTCCAGGTGGTTCGTTGGTTCGTCCAGCAGCAGCATGTCTGGTTTTTCCAGCAGCAGGCGGCACAGGGCGACGCGGCGACGTTCACCACCGGAAAGGGTGGCGATTTTCGCGTCCCAGTCTGGCAGGCGCAGCGCATCGGCAGCACGTTCCAGCTGGGTATTCAGGTTGTGACCATCGTGTGCCTGGATGATCTCTTCCAGACGGCCCTGCTCGGCGGCCAGCTTGTCGAAGTCTGCACCCTCTTCGGCATAGAGCGCATAGACTTCGTCGAGACGTTTCAGTGCGCCAACCACTTCTGACAGTGCTTCTTCAACCGACTCACGCACGGTGTGTTCAAGGTTAAGCTGCGGCTCCTGCGGCAGGTAGCCAATCTTGATGCCTGGCTGCGGACGCGCTTCCCCTTCGATATCTTTATCGATGCCGGCCATGATGCGCAGCAGGGTAGATTTACCCGCACCGTTCAGGCCGAGTACGCCGATTTTTGCGCCAGGGAAGAAGCTGAGCGAGATGTTTTTCAGGATATGACGCTTCGGCGGAACTACTTTGCCGACGCGATGCATGCTATAGACGAATTGAGCCACGTTGGTTTGAGCCTCTGGGTCTGTTGGTCGTTGGAATGATGTCGAAGTTTAGCCTTTTTCACCGTTTAATCCCAGCCAGGGGGCGGCGAATATTCGCCGGGCAGAAGGGATGCCGGACGGCGTGCGGGATAACTGACTGATTTCCGCGCTCAATTGCTGACGATAGTACCGGGGCAGGCCTCAGGGCAGGCGCAGTGGTATCGCCTGCTGTGCCAGCCAGTTCTGCAATGCCTGGTCGGGCGCGCTGTCACTCACCAGCAGATCAAAGCGCTGTAGCCCGGCGATGCGGGCGGGCAGCACTTTGCCATATTTACTGCTGTCCGCCACCAGCACCGACTTTTGGGCACGCAGCATGGCGTGATGTTTCATCATCAGCTCATTGGTGTTGTAGCAGGTCGCCCCCTGATCTTTGTCGATGCCCGCCGCAGAGATAAAGGCCAGCGTCGGACAGAGATCGTCCAGGAGGGTATGCACGCCAATCGGCGTAAACAGCGCATTGTCGGCATGAAATTCACCGCCGCTCAGAATCACACTACAGGCCGGTTTCTCTTTCAGGGTCAGAAAGGTGTTCATGGCGCAGCAGATGGCAGTAAATGACAGCGTGTCAGGAATGGCATCAACGATATAGGGCAGGGTAGTGCCGCAGTCAAAGAAGACCGTATCGTTTTCGCTGATCAGGCTGGCTGCCGTCTGCGCCAGCCGCTGCTTTCTGGCGGCATTCTGCCCATGCTGATCGCTGACAAAATAGTGACCGGCATGACTTTTCGGGTCGCTGACGATATAGCCGCCCAGCAGGACCACGCTGGAGCCTGGCTCGGTTAAATCACGGCGAACCGTCATCTCTGAGACGCCTAACAAGTGGGCCGCATCTTTCAGATGCAGTTTGTCGGTGCGTTTAAGCGCCTGGGTCAGCTTGTGAATGCGTTCGTCGCGCCGGGTTTCCATGGTCATCTCTCTGTTACCTATCCTGTAGTGCGGAGCAGGAACGCCGGAATCGACGCTATATCGCGACAAACCTCACAGATTTGAATGAGTTGCGTCTCATCCGCCAGGCTGGCAGTCAATCTTACCCGCAATCTGTAAGAGCCGCAAACCTCCGCCGTGCGGTGATCCCGGCCCATCATCACTGGCGGTAACATCTCTCAGCCGTCATGGCCCCTGATGTTATCTTGTTATAATAGTAACACTTTAAATCCCCCTTTATGCCGTTTACCGCCGGTATCTGCCACTTCAGGATGTGGTTTTTGTCACATATTTAACCTTTAAGAAAGGTTATTGTTAATTTAATAACATTTTAAGTGTGAAAACATCCGGGAGTTCTGTCATGACAATTGCGGTTATCGGCTCAAACATGGTCGATCTGATTACCTATACCAACAGCCTGCCGAAAGCGGGCGAAACCCTTGAAGCGCCCGACTTTGCCATTGGCTGCGGCGGTAAAGGCGCTAACCAGGCGGTCGCGGCCGCGAAAATGGGTGGCAACGTAATGATGGTCAGCAAGGTCGGCGACGATCTCTTTGCTCCCAACACCGTTGCTAATCTGCAGCAGCAGGGCGTGGACACGCGCTTTGTCACTACTGCAACAGGCGTCTCCAGCGGCGTGGCACCGATTTTTGTCGATGACCAGTCGCAGAACCGCATTCTGATCATCAAAGGGGCCAACCAGCAGCTGAAACCGGCCGATATCGACGACGCGGCAGAGGCGCTGAAAGCCTGTGAGCTGATCATCCTGCAACTGGAGATCCCGCTGGAAACGGTCTATTACGCCATCGATTTTGCCCGCCAGCATCAGATCAGCGTGATCCTGAATCCGGCGCCGGCCGTCGCCACGCTGGATATTCACTACGCCTGCAAATGCGACTTCTTTATGCCGAACGAAACCGAGCTGGAGATCCTCACCGGCCTGCCGGTCAACACTGATGAAGAGGTGATCCTGGCCGGGCAGTCGCTGCTGAAGCATGGCCTTAAAAATCTGATTATCACGTTGGGCAGCCGGGGCTCGGTCTGGATGAGCGGCGACGAGATCCATCGCGTGGCCGCCACGCCGGTTCAGGCGGTGGATACCAGCGGTGCGGGCGATGCCTTTATCGGCTGTTTCGCGTATCTGCTGGTGAAAACCGGCGATGTGGTCGCCGCTATGACCCAGGCCTCTGCTTATGCCGCCTGCAGCGTCACCGGGCGCGGCACCCAGCGCGCTTATCCCGACGCCGAGTGTTTCCAGCGTTTTCTCAACCGTAACTGAGGTTCTGCTATGCAACAGAAAATTGTTCAGCAATCTGATGGCTATCTGAATAAAACGCCGCTGTTCCAGTTCATTCTGCTGTCGTGCCTCTTTCCGCTCTGGGGTTGTGCAGCGAGTCTTAACGATATCCTGATCACCCAGTTTAAAAGCGTGTTCGCCCTGAGCGATTTTGCCAGTGCGCTGGTGCAGAGCGCCTTTTATGGCGGCTATTTTCTGATTGCGATCCCCGCCTCGCTGGTGATCCGTAAAACCAGTTACAAGATGGCAATCATGATCGGCCTGGCACTCTATATCGCTGGCTGTATCGCCTTTTATCCCGCTTCGCACATGGCGACCTACACCATGTTCCTGGCGGCGATCTTTGCTATCGCCATCGGCCTGAGCTTCCTGGAAACTGCGGCCAATACCTACAGCTCGATGATTGGTCATCGTGACCATGCGACGCTGCGCCTCAACGTCAGCCAGACCTTCTATCCGATTGGTGCGCTAATGGGGATCGTGCTGGGTAAATATCTGGTGTTCCAGGAGGGCGACAGCCTGGAGAGTCAGATGGCGACGATGACGGCAGAGCAGGCGCATGCCTTCCGTCTGACGATGCTGGAGCACACGCTGGAGCCTTACAAATATCTGGTGATGGTGCTGGTAGTCGTGATGCTGCTGTTTATGTTCACCCGCTATCCGCGCTGCAAACCTGAGAGTAATGAGAGATCGCGCCCCTCGCTGGGCGAGACCTTCCGCTATCTGGCCGCTAATCGTCACTTTAAACGCGGCATTGTGACCCAGTTCCTCTATGTTGGCATGCAGGTCGCGGTCTGGTCGTTTACCATTCGTCTGGCGCTGACGCTGGGGGCGACCAACGAACGTCACGCCTCTAACTTTATGATCTACAGCTTCGTCTGCTTTTTTATCGGTAAGTTCGTGGCGAACTTCCTGATGACCCGCTTCCGTGCCGAGAAAGTGCTGATCGCCTATTCGGTGCTGGGCGTGCTGACGCTGGCCTATGTGATGCTGGTGCCGAACTTTACCGCCGTCTACGCCGCTGTGTTTGTCAGCGTGCTGTTTGGTCCCTGCTGGGCGACGATCTACGCGGGAACGCTGGCGACGGTCGATAACAAATACACCGAAGTCGCAGGCGCGTTTATCGTGATGGCGATTGTCGGTGCGGCCTTTGTCCCGGCGCTGCAGGGCCTGGTTTCGGACTCACTGGGTTCGATGCAGCGGGCATTTGGCGTCTCGCTGCTCTGTTTCGCCTGGGTCGGATTCTACTTCTATGGCGAACTGCGCCATAAAAAACAGCTGGTTGCGACCGGTCGTCTGGCGGAGGAGTCACCATGAAAACCCGTTTACCTTTAGCCCGTGAACAGTTTCACACCACACCCTGGGTGCTGTTAGAGAGCGATGACTTCCGGGTTGAGCTGTTTCGCTATCCGGCGGGAATTGAGGCGGTGCGCATTCATAACCGGCGCGGCAGCGTGACCGTGCTGCCATTTCTCGGACAGATGGTCTGGGACGTGCAGTTCGACGAGCACAATCTGACCATGGGCCACAGTTTTAAACAGCCGCTGCCCGCCAAGTCGATCATCGACACTTACGGCTGTTTTGCCTTTCATTCGGGACTGCTGGCCAACGGCTGTCCCGCACCAGAGGACGATCATCCGCTGCACGGTGAGATGGCCTGCGCCCGCATGGACAGCGCCTGGCTGGTGCTGGAGGATCAGACGCTGTCGCTGGAAGGGGAGTGTGAATATGTTAAAGGCTTCGGCCATCACTACCTTGCGGCACCTGCCGTCCGCCTTCAGGCCGATCGGCCCCGTCTGACGATAGCGATGACGGTGACTAATCTGGCGGGCGCGGCGATGCCGCTGCAGTATATGTGTCACCTCAACAGCGCGTGGATCGACCAGGGACGCTTCCGGCAGTCGATTCCCGATCGGGCATTCCAGCTGCGTCGCTCGATCCCCGCACACCTTAAACCCACACCTGCCTGGCGCGAGTACACGGATCACTTATCGCGCGATCCACAGGCGTTACAACAGCTCGATCAGCCGCAACTCTGCGATCCGGAGATCGTCTTCTTCGCGGACGATCTGCCGCAGTATGGCGATGACGTGCAGTTTGAGCTGCATTCGCCGCAGGGCTATGCGCTGATGACGCGCTTCTCTACCGCGCAGTTTCCGCACGCGACCCGCTGGCTGCTGCATAACCACGATCAGCAGGTGGCGGCCTACATTCTGCCCGCCACCTGTCGTCCAGAGGGCTTTCTGGCCGCGCAGCAGGCCGGTACGCTGATCGCCCTGGCCAGCGGCGAAGAGCGGCACTTCTCCGTCGAGACCGGCCTGCTCTGAGCCGGATTTAAATCGCCACCAGGCCGCGCACACCCTCAGCTTCCATGGTGTCGCCGCGGCCACGCTGCACGATCTCCCCGCGCGACATCACCAGATAACTGTCCGCCAGCTCCGCTGCGAAGTCATA
Source organism: Pantoea sp. XY16 (assembly GCF_025153065.1). Taxonomy (NCBI): domain Bacteria; kingdom Pseudomonadati; phylum Pseudomonadota; class Gammaproteobacteria; order Enterobacterales; family Erwiniaceae; genus Pantoea; species Pantoea sp. XY16. Next base: position 16,365 of record NZ_JANZNP010000009.1, read on the forward strand.
AAACTGCTCCACCAGCAGGATCGCCATATCGCCCCGCTGCGCCAGCTGGCGGATTACCGCGCCGATCTCTTTGATCACCGAAGGCTGGATCCCTTCGGTCGGCTCGTCGAGGATCAGCAGCTGTGGCCGGCAGGCCAGCGCCCGGCCGATCGCCAGTTGCTGCTGCTGACCGCCTGAGAGATCGCCGCCCCGGCGTGACTTCATCGCCAGCAGCACCGGAAAAAGTTGGTAGATCTCCTCCGGTACTTCACGTGCCTGGGCAGCCGGAAAGCGTGAAAGGCCCATCAGCAGGTTCTCTTCCACCGTCAGACGCGGAAAGATTTCCCGACCCTGCGGCACATAGGCGATGCCCGCCTGCACCCGCTGGTGCGGCTTGCGGCCATTCATGCGCTGCTGCTGCCAGTGAATCTCGCCTGACTTCGCCGGAATCAGCCCCATCAGGCATTTCAGCAGCGTGGTTTTCCCCACGCCGTTGCGCCCCAGCAGACAGGTAATTTCGCCAATCTTAACCTCAAATGACAGGCCGCGCAGAATATGACTGCCGCCATAATATTGATTCAGTTCAGTAACCTGTAACATTTCAGCGCCCCAGATAAACGTCGATAACCTGCTCGTTGGACTGCACGTCGCGCAGCGAACCCTCGGCCAGTACCTGTCCCTGATGCAGCACGGTGACATGGTCGGCGATAGTCTCGACAAAGCCCATGTCATGCTCCACCACCATCAGCGAATGCTTGCCCGCCAGGCTGCGGAACAGCTCGGCGGTGTAGGCCGTTTCGGCATCGGTCATACCCGCGGCCGGTTCATCCAGCAGCAGCAGATGCGGCTCCTGCACCAGCAGCATGCCGATCTCCAGAAACTGCTTCTGGCCGTGTGACAGCAGGCCCGCGCGACGCTGGCGTTCGCCGCCCAGCCGCAGCAGTTTCAGCACCTCATCAATGCGGTCACGCTGTTCGCCGCTGAGGCGGGCGCGCAGGCTGGCCCAGACCGATTTGTCGTCTTTGAGCGCGATCTCCAGATTCTCGAACACGGTTAACGCCTCAAACACCGTGGGTTTCTGGAACTTACGGCCGATCCCGGCGCGGGCGATCTCCACCGGTGAAAGGCGGGTCAGATCGCTGTCCTGGTCGTAGATCACCCGGCCAGCGTCAGGACGCGTTTTGCCGGTAATCACATCCATCAGCGTGGTTTTGCCCGCACCGTTAGGGCCGATCACGCAGCGCAGTTCACCGACGCTGATCTGCAGCGACAGATCGGTCAGCGCCCGGAAGCCGTCAAACGACACGCTGATTTTCTCCAGTTGCAGCACCGGATCGCGCTGCGCCCGATGGCGATCCGCCAGTTGAGTCTGGGTAAACAGGACATCACTCATTTTTTCCTCCGACGCAGCAGGCCAATCACGCCGTGCGGCAGAAACAGCGTGACCAGGATAAACATCAGTCCCAGGAAGAAGAGCCAGTATTCAGGGAAGGCGACGGTGAAGAAGCTGCGCGCGCCGTTCACAATCGCCGCGCCCAGCAGTGGGCCTATCAGCGTGCCGCGTCCGCCCAGCGCCACCCAGATTGCCGCTTCTATCGAGTTGGCCGGTGACATCTCACCCGGATTGATAATGCCGACCTGCGGCACATAGAGCGCCCCGGCCAGGCCGCACAGCACGGCGGAGAGCGTCCAGACAAACAGCTTGAAGCCGCGCGGGTCGTAACCACAGAACATCAGACGGTTTTCGGCATCGCGTACTGCGGTCAGCACCCGGCCAAACTTGCTGCGCGCCAGGGCAAAGCCGATCCCCAGGCTCAGCAGCAGCAGCAACACAGTGGCGATAAACAGCCCGATGCGGGTGCCGGTCGCCGTCACCGAAAAGCCGAGCAGGGTGGTAAAGCCGGTAAAGCCGTTGTTGCCGCCAAAACCGGTTTCGTTGCGGAAGAACAGCAGCATTCCGGCGTAGGTCAGCGCCTGGGTCATGATGGAGAAGTAGACGCCTTTGATCTTCGAGCGAAAGGCGAAGAAGCCAAACACCAGCGCCAGCAGGCCCGGCACCAGCATGCTCAGACAGAGCGCCCAGACGAAATAGTCGGTGCCGGTCCAGAACCAGGGAAGTTCACGCCAGGAGAGAAAGGACATGAAGGCGGGCAAACCCTCACCGGCAGCCTGGCGCATCAGGTACATGCCCATGGCATATCCGCCCAGGGCAAAGAACAGGCCGTGACCCAGCGACAACAGTCCGGCGTAGCCCCACACCAGATCCAGCGCCACCGCGATCACCGCATAGCAGAGGATTTTGCCGACCAGCGTCAGGGTATAGGTGGAGATCGCCAGCGGATGCGTGGCGGGCAGCAGCGCCAGAAATGGCATCACCAGTAATGCCAGAGTGATCGCCACGCCGATGCCGATCGTCAGGCGCGGCGCGGTGCGCGCCACGCGAAGCGTGATGGGTTGCGTCATCAGTCAGTCACCCTTCCTTTAACCGCAAACAGCCCCTGCGGGCGTTTCTGAATAAACAGCACGATAATCACCAGAATCAGGATCTTGCCCAGCACCGCGCCAATCTGCGGCTCCAGCACTTTGTTCAGAATCCCCAGGCTGAACGCGGCAACCACGGTGCCCGCTAACTGGCCGACGCCACCCAGCACCACCACCAGGAACGAGTCGATGATGTAGCCCTGACCCAGCTCCGGCCCGACGTTTCCGAGCTGTGACAGCGCCACGCCGCCCAGCCCGGCAATGCCCGAACCGAGGCCAAATGCCAGCATATCGACGCGGCCGGTCGGCACGCCGCAGCACTCCGCCATGGTGCGGTTCTGGGTCACGGCGCGCACGTTCATGCCAAGGCGGGTCCGGTTCAGCAGCAGCCAGGTCAGCGCCAGTACAAACACCACAAACAGGATTACCGCGATGCGGTTCCACGGCAGCACCAGATTAGGCAGCAGCTGTAAGCCGCCGGAGAGCCACGACGGGTTCGCCACCTCCAGGTTCTGCGCCCCGAACAGCACCCGCACCAGCTGGATCAGCATCAGGCTGATCCCCCAGGTAGCAAGCAGCGTCTCCAGCGGACGGCCATAGAGATGGCGAATGATGGTGCGCTCCAGTGCCATACCGATAGCGGCAGTGACCATAAAGGCGACCGGCAGCGCCAGCAGCGGATACCAGGCTAAATAGTCCGGTGCAAACTGCTGGAACAGGCTCTGAACCCACCAGGTGGCGTACGCGCCGAGCATCAGCATTTCACCGTGCGCCATGTTGATCACCCCCAGCAGGCCATAGGTGATCGCCAGGCCCAGCGCAGCCAGCAGCAGGATGGAGCCCAGTGACAGGCCGCTAAACGCCTGCCCCAGCAGATCGCCCCACATCAGCCGTTTCTGAATCTGTTGCAGGCTTTCCGCCGCGGCTGCCCGCACCGTGGCGTCCGGCTCATTCGCGGGCTGAGTCAGGCGTTGCAGACTGGCCTGCGTGTTAGGATCGCTGGATTCGCCCAGCAGTTTTACCGCCCGCAGGCGCACCATCGGCTCGTCATCCGCCAGTTGCAGGTTCGCCAGCGCCAGCGCTAATGCGGCATGCACCCGGCTGTCCTGTTCGGCGGCCAGGCGCTGTTCCAGCAGCGGCAACTGGTCAGCGGCACCCCCATTCTGCAACTGCTGCGCTGCGCGCAGGCGCAGTGCCGCATCGCTGCTCACCAGCTGGTGGGCGGCCAGCGCATTGTTAACCAGCACGCGCAGGCGATTGTTCATAAACAGCTTTTTCAGGTTTCCTGTGGGCTGCGCCACCGCATCCAGCGGCTGCAGCGTGGATCCCTGCTGGCTGAACGGCTGTTTATTCTGGTCGATGACCACCGTTTCGGCATGCAGCGCTTCCAGCAGCGGCAGGCGATGACTGTCCGGTGCGGTGGCCCACTGTTGCAGCAGCGTGGCCTGCTGGCTGCGGCTGGCGGCGGCAAAATCAGCCGCCGGTCCGGCACTCGCAAACAGCGGGAGCAGCAGCAGCAGGCTGAAAAAGCAGCGACATAGATTCATAAAAGGAGCCTCGTTTGGGAAGGTCAGCACGGCAGCCTGTTGAGTGCTGCCGTGCTGCCGCGTCACAGCGGGTGACGCTTTCTCATCAGCAACGCGCGCTTACTGCGCGGTCTTCACCGGGTGATCGGGCTTCTTGTCGTTACCGGCAATGTACGGGCTCCACGGCTGTGCGCGCACCGGCTTATCGGTCTGCCACACCACGCTGAACTGACCGTTCTCTTCTACTTCGCCAATCATGACCGGCTTATGCAGATGATGGTTGGTCTGATCCATGGTCAGGGTAAAGCCATCCGGCGCGTTGAAGGTCTGACCGGCCATCGCCGCGCGTACTTTGTCCACATCCGTCGTGCCCGCTTTTTCCACCGCCTGCGCCCACATATGGATGCCAACATAAGTTGCTTCCATCGGGTCGTTGGTGACGACGGTAGCCGCATTCGGCAGGTTGTGTGCTTTGGCGTAGGCGCGGTAATCGGCGACGAACTTCGCGTTGGTCGGATTATCGATCGACTCGAAATAGTTCCAGGCCGCTAACTGACCCACCAGCGGTTTGGTGTCGATGCCGCGCAGCTCCTCTTCGCCCACCGAAAAGGCGACCACTGGAATGTCAGTAGCTTTGATGCCCTGGTTCGCCAGCTCTTTGTAGAACGGTACGTTGGAGTCGCCGTTGATGGTCGAGACCACCGCCGTTTTACCGCCTGCCGCGAACTTTTTGATGTTGGACACGATGGTCTGGTAGTCGCTGTAACCAAACGGCGTGTAGACCTCTTCGATATCTTTGTCGGCCACGCCTTTGCTGTGCAGGAAGGCGCGCAGGATTTTGTTGGTGGTGCGCGGATAGACGTAGTCGGTACCCAGCAGGAAAAAGCGTTTCGCGCTGCCGCCATCTTCGCTCATCAGGTACTCCACCGCCGGAATCGCCTGCTGGTTAGGCGCCGCGCCGGTGTAGAAGACGTTGGGTGACATCTCTTCCCCTTCATACTGCACCGGATAGAACAGCAGGCCGTTCAGCTCTTCAAACACCGGCAGTACCGATTTGCGTGACACTGAAGTCCAGCAGCCAAACACCACTGCCGCTTTATCCTGAGTCAGCAGCTGCCGCGCTTTCTCGGCAAATAACGGCCAGTTAGAGGCGGGATCGACCACCACCGGTTCCAGCTTTTTCCCCAGCACGCCGCCTTTTGCGTTGATCTCATCAATGGTCATCAGCGCCACATCTTTCAGTGGCGTTTCAGAAATCGCCATGGTGCCAGAGAGCGAATGCATGATACCCACTTTGATGGTGTCAGCCGCCTGCGCACTCCAGGCGAACCCCATGCTGATAACGGTGGCGGAGAGGGCGAAAGCCTTGATCAACGAACGTCTTTTCATCATTTAAACCCCTGGGTGGTTGTTATGTTATTCGGTAAGCTGGAGCCGGGCCTGCTGGAGGCGGTGCAGGGTGATCTTCCTGACCTCCGCCTTACTGACGGCGATGTGATCGGTCAGGATGCGTTGTGCCTCGATGGTCTGCTGCTGAAAGATCGCCTGTAAAATCTGCGCATGTTCCTGATAAGTGGCACAGACGCGGTCATCACGGGTGAAGTCGAGCCGACGGATAATGCGGATCTTCTCCGTGAGTTCGGCGTGAATGCGCGCCATCTCCGGGTTACCCGCTGCCGCGACCAGCGTCATGTGAAACGCCTCGTCATGCTGCGACACCACCAGGCCCTCGGTGAGCGCCTCTGCCTCACACCAGAACTGATTCAGTTCGCTTAACAGCGCGCCAGACTGCGGCGCAGGCAGGGCGCAGAGGCGTTTTACCGCCTCGCACTCCAGCACCGTGCGCAGGTCATACAGCGATTCGAACCAGGCGAAATCGAAATTTTTAATCTGCCAGCCGCTGCGGAACCACACTTCGACAAAGCCTTCGCGCTCCAGCCGGAACAGCGCCTGGCGCACCGGCGTGCGGCTGACCGCCATCCGTCCGGCGATTTCGCTTTCGCTGAAACGATCGCCCGGCATCAGGCGAAAGGCGAAAATATCGGCCTTCAGCGCCTGATAGACCCGTTCGGCCAGCGCTTCCGGGCGCGCTTTAGGGGATTGAGGTTGGGTTGTCATCGGCGCTCCTTATTCCAGCCACAGCAGGGTGTCGCCAGGACTGACCGGACGGCCCGCCTGACAGGCAATCCGCGTTACCCGACCGGCCTGCGGGGCGACAATCGCCAGCTCCATCTTCATCGCCTCGACGATAATCAGCGTCTGCCCGGCGCTGACTGCGTCGCCCGGCTGCACCAGCACTTTCCAGATGTTGCCATTGAGGTCCGCCTGCACCGGCAGCCCGTTCTCCTCCTCTTCGATGACGCTGGCAGGCGTGTCATCCGCCTGCGTTGCGTTCTGCTCTTCCTGCGCCCAGAGCTGCACTTCCTGTTCAAAGGCGGTGGCCTGGCGCTGGCGGAACGCGGCAATCTCAGCGGCGTGGTCGGCGAGGAACTGCTGGTGGGCGGCAAAATCAAACTGCGTCTCTTCAATACGCAGGCTGGCACGACCTTCCCGGAAATCTTCGCGCAGCTGGTTCAGTTCGGTTTCACTTACCGGATAGAAGCGTACCTGATCGAAGAAGCGCAGCAGCCACGGCGCATCGGGCGCGAACTGCGGGTTTTTCAGGAAGGTGTTCCAGATAGGCAGCGTGCGGCCCACCAGCTGATAGCCGCCGGGCGAATCCATGCCGTAGATACACATATACATGCCGCCAATCCCGACGGTGCCTTCGGCGGTGAAGGTGCGCGCCGGACTGTATTTGGAACTCAGCAGGCGATGGCGCGGATCGATCGGCACGGCACAGGGTGCGCCAAGATAGACGTCGCCCAGCCCCAGCACCAGATAGCTGGCGTCGAACAGGGTGTCGCGTACCTCATCGCGGCTGCTTAAACCGTTAATGCGCTGGATAAAATCGACGTTGTTGGGCAGCCAGGGCGCGCTGGCACGCACCGTCTCCTGATAGCGGCTGACCGCACCCAGCGTGGCGCTGTCTTCAAATGCCATCGGCATCCACACCACGCGGGAGGGCACTTTCAGCGTGCTGACGTCGCCCAGCGTCGCTTCCAGCGCCAGCAGCAGTGACATCAGCCGGGACTGGCTAATGATGCGGCTGTCGTAACGCACCTGCAGCGAACGCACACCAGGCGACAGCTCCCCGACACCCGTCTCCGCCTGCGCCGTTAGCGCATTCATCAGCAGATGGACGCGCAGGCGCAGCGCCAGGTCCAGCACGTTGTCACCATACTCAATCAGCACATATTTATCGCCCGCCTGGCGATAGACCACTTTTGGCGTGCTGTTGGTAGCCTCAATGGCGGCCAGAATCGTGGCGGAGCCGTGAGCGGTTTCGGCCAGCGACGGCACGGCAAAGGTTGGTGGATGTTCCGGTCGCAGGGTGTCGACCAGGTGCATCTGTGCTTTTTCCCGCGCCAGCGCATCGTCTGCCGTAATGGGATGGAAGCGGATGGTGTCGCCAGGTTTGACCTGACCCACTTTCCACAGCTCGGCTTTGGCGATAGTTACCGGACAGACAAAGCCGCCCAGGCTCGGGCCATCGTGCGTCAGGATCACCGGGAAGTCGCCGGTGAAATTGACCGCGCCGATGGCATATTCACAGTCGTGAACGTTGGAGGGGTGCAGGCCCGCTTCGCCGCCGTTGGCGCGGGTCCAGGTCGGTTTCGGGCCAACCAGCCGCACGCCGAGGCGGTTGGAGTTGTAGTGCACCTGCCAGTCGCTGGCAAAGAACTCGTCGATGGCAGCCTGGGTGAAGAAGTCTGGTGCGCCGTGCGGGCCGTAGAGCACGCCGATGCGCCATTCACTGCCGTAGTGCGGAATCAGTGCGGTATCGAGCGGCTGCGGATCGCTGACTGGCGCAGGCGTGGTGCAGGCTGCCCGTTCAGGCTGTGAGATCGCCAGCATATCGGCCACGCGCAGGGTACGTCCGGCGTGACCGCCAAACTGTCCCAGTGAAAAGGTGCTGCGGCTGCCCAGATATTCCGGCACGTCGAAGCCGTTACGCACCGCCAGATAGCTGCGGCAGCCGGTCCGCGCGCGTCCCAGCGCCAGAGTCTGTCCCGCTTTCACGGCCAGCGGCTGCCAGGTGCTGACCGGTTCACCATCAAGCCGGGCGTTGCAGTCCGCGCCGGTCAGCGCCAGAATGGCATCGCAGTGGAAACGCAGCGTCGGTCCCTGCAGAGTAAATTCCAGGCCTGCGGCTGATTCATGGTTACCGACGATGCGGTTCGCCAACCGGAACGCGAGGTCATCCATCGGGCCGGAAGGCGGCACACCAATATCCCAGTAGCCGAGGCGACCAGGGTAGTCCTGAACCGAACTGAAGGTGCCGGGCTGCAGCACTTCCACTACGGAGGAGGCAGGGACGACGCTGTCGAGGTAGCGCGTCCAGACGTTGCCACTGCGAAAAGCGTCGCTGGTGGTGATCTGGCGCAGATAGTCGAGGTTGGTGGCGATGCCATGCAGCTGCGTGGCATCCAGCGCCTGGTGTAGTTTTTCCAGCGCCGCATCGCGGGTGCTGGCATGCACAATCAGCTTGGCGATCATTGGATCGTAGAAGCTGGAGACCTCGCTACCGGTTTCGATGCCGCTGTCGACCCGCACGCCGTCAGGGAAGGTAACGCCGGTGAGCAGGCCGGGGCTGGGCTGAAAGTTCTTCAGCGGATCTTCCGCGTAGAGCCGCACCTCAATGGCCGCGCCCTTTGGAGGCCGCTGCAGACGTGCCCAGTCCACCGCATCGCCCGCCGCCACCTGCAACATGCATTCGACCAGATCGAGTCCGGTGACGCATTCTGTGACCGGATGTTCCACCTGCAGACGGGTGTTCACTTCCAGAAAGTAAAAGGTCTGCTGGTCGACGTCGTAGATATACTCCACGGTACCTGCGCTGCGGTAGTTAACCCGCTCGCCGAGCCGAACCGCCGAGGCGAGCAGGGCGTCACGCGTCGCCTGCGATAAACCGGGTGCCGGCGTCTCTTCCACCACCTTCTGATTGCGGCGCTGCAGTGAGCAGTCGCGTTCGCCCAGTGCCACCACGGTGCCGGTGCCATCACCAAAAATCTGCACTTCAACGTGGCGGGCGCGATCGATACAGCGCTCCAGAAAAACGCCGGCATCACTGAAGAACTGTTCGCCCAGACGGCGCACGCTCTCCCAGGCGCTGGCGAGCGCATCGGCATCGGCGCAGCGCGTCAGGCCAATGCCGCCGCCGCCCGCCGTGCTTTTCAGCATCACCGGATAGCCTATTTCATCGGCGGCCTGTAACGCCGCCTCCAGCGAGGCGAGCAGCGGTGTACCTGGTGTCATCGGGACACCCGCGCTGGCTGCCAGCTCACGGGCGCGGTGCTTCAGGCCGAACTCACCAATCTGCTGCGCGGTAGGGCCGACAAAGGCGATGCCCGCCGCGTCGCAGGCGTCAGCAAACGGCTGGCTTTCAGAAAGAAAACCGTAGCCTGGCCAGATCGCCTGCGCGCCGCTCTGCTGCGCCGCCGCCAGGATTTTGTCGATACGAAGATAGCTGTCGCTGGCTTTGTCGCCGCCCAGCGCGATAGCGATATCGGCCTGCTTAACGTGCTGCGCGTTGCGGTCAGCGTCGGAGTAGACTGCGACGCTTGTCACCCCGAGGCGCTTCAGAGTGCGGATGGCGCGGCAGGCAATTTCGCCGCGGTTGGCAATCAGTATGGTGGTGAACATGCTCAGTGACTCCCCTGTGATGCCAGCCAGTTGCGCCAGCCGCCTGTTTCAGTAATCTCCAGCGCGGTCTTCAGCGCCGAGCCTTCGCAGATAAAGCCTTTCACCACCCGGCCATCAGCCAGCGTCAGGCTGCCGATACCCAGCGGGGCGGGGATCTCCGCCACAAACTCGCCAAAACGCGCGACCGGGATATCCCACAGTTCAACGGTGATCGCAGCGCCCTGTTCGTCACGCATCAGGCCGGGCTTTTTGATCGCGCCCTCCAGCAGGGCGAAGAGGCGATAGTGTGGCGCGGTCTGCGTCTCTTCGACCCAGACGGCCTTGCGTTCAGTGAGCTGGAAATTAAGTGGCATGCCGGTCAGATGCGCGCCCACGACCGCCAGCCGGACGTGGTCGGGTGAAGCGGGCAGCGAAGTGCGCCGGGTCGGAAAGGGCTGGCCGGTCGCGCCCAGCGGCAGCGCGAGCTGCTGCTGCCAGCGAAGACCAAATTCCGCCAGCGCCCGATCGTGCCAGGCTGGCGCAATCAGTGTGATGCCAGCCGGGAGATCGTCGTTGCGGAACGGGCCGGGCAGCGCCAGCGCTGAGAGGTCGGCAAGATTGGTGAAGTTGGTATAGGTGCCGAAATGTGAGTTGTAGAGAATCGGCTCCTGCTTCATCTCCTCCAGGGTGTGGATGGTGGGCGAGGTCGGCACGACCAGCGCATCAAACTGTGCCAGCGTCTGGTGTATCTGGCGCGTCAGCTCCGCCCGCAGATACTCCGCCTTATAAGCATCGACCGCGCTGTATTTCAGGCCGCTGGCGACGATCTCATGCACCACCGGGTCCATCTCCGCCGGATGATCGAGCATCCCGCCCACCGCCGCCGTGCGTTCGGCGACCCAGGCGCCGTAATAGAGTTGTTCAGCCAGCTTGCTGAACGGGGTGAAGTCGATAGGGTGCAGCGTTGCGCCGCCCGTCTGTAATGCCTCCAGCGCCTGATCCCAGGCTGCTTCGGCCGCAGCATCATCAAAAAATTCCGGGTTCAAAGGTACAGCAAAATGGGGATGAACCGGCAGGCTGGCCGGGGCGGTGCGCGGATTCACACGCGAATAGGCGTCACCGGCATCATAACCTCCCATGACGCTGGCGACGCTAAACGCATCTTCTGCCGTCAGCGCAAACACCGAAAGGGTGTCGTTGAGGCGACAGGCGGGCACCACGCCGCGCGCAGAGAACCAGCCTTTGGTCGGCTTGAGGCCGACTATATTGTTAAAGCCTGCCGGCACACGGCCCGAACCAGCGGTATCGGTGCCCAGCGAAAAAGCGACCAGCCCGCGCGCCAGCACGGATGCCGAGCCGGAGCTGGAGCCGCCACTGACATAATCAGCATCAAAGGTGTTACTGACCGCACCATAAGGCGAGCGGATTCCCACCAGACCGGTCGCGAACTGATCGAGGTTGGTTTTGCCGATGACGACGGCGCCAGCGGCTTTCAGCCGGGCGACGGCGACCGCGTCTTCGCTGGCGGTATAGGTAAAGGCAGGGCAGGCAGCGCTGGTGGGCCAGCCCGCCACATCAATATTGTCTTTGACCGCAAAGGGCACACCAAACAGCGGCAGCGAGCCGGGATCGCGCTGATAGTCCGCCAGCAGTGGCGCAATCTGTGCCGCTAACTGATCCGGGGTCGCGAGATAGATCCAGGCATTATCACGGGTATCCATCGCTGCCAGGTGTGCGCTCAGCAGTGAGGTTATCTGTTGCGGAGCCTGCTGATAGCGCTGCTGCCAGGCGGCAAGTGTCAGGCCGAGGGTTGAAGTCATAGGAAGAATTCCAGCTGGTATACAAGATGGGATTCAACAGAGCAAAGGGTGTGCCACTTTTTTAAGACGATGATTCAACAGTTTAATGCATTCAGTGATAAGATTTTCTGATGATAATTTGCACAATGACGGCGCGCACGCTGAGCGATGACGGTGCGTTTAATGTCCGTATGCGTAAATTTTGCGAAGAACATGGCAAGAGTCCGGTGGCCCGGTTAGCATGAAAGACTGTCTGGCAACTCGCCGGCGCCCAGCAACAGAGGAGATTTACGTGGTGAAGTGGCGTAACTGGATGATAGGGATCTGCCTGGTCGGTTCGGCCAGCAGCGCATGGGCCGATTCGCTGGATCAACAACGGCAACGTTATCAACAAATTAAACAGGCCTGGGACAGTAATCAGATGGCGACTGTGGATCAGCTGTTGCCGACGCTCCAGGATTATCCGCTCTACCCTTATCTGCAATATCGCCTGCTGGCACAGGATCTCGATCAGGAAACCGCCCTGGCCGTGCAGAACTTTATTCGCCAGTATCCGACGCTGCCACCCGCACGCTCGCTCAGTACCCGCTTTATCAATGTGCTGGCCTGGCGTCAGGACTGGCAGGGCGTGCTGAACTTCAGTCCGACCGAACCCAAGCCGGTGCAGGCACGATGTAACTGGTATTACGCCAAGTGGGCCACCGGTCAGCAGCAGGCCGCGTTTGATGGCGCAAAGCAGATCTGGCTGCGTGGCACAGCCCTGCCCGCCGACTGCGATAAGCTCTTCTCGGTATGGCAGGCTTCCGGTCAGGTTTCGCCTATTACCATCCTGGAACGTATCCGGCTGGCGATGAAAGCGGGCAACGACAGCCTGGTGAGTTATCTGGCGAAAACGTTACCTGCTGACTATCAGACCATGTCTGACGCGATACAGTCCCTGCAGCAGGATCCGTTAACGGTCAGCACGTTTGCCAGCGCCGTTGGGCCAACCGACTTCACCCGTCAGGCCACGATTTACGCCTTTACGCGCGTGGCGCGGCAGGACATGGAAAATGCCCGCAGCCTGATTCCGATACTGGTCCGGGCGCAGAAGATGGGGCCGGAAGATGAGCAGGCGCTGAAAGAGATTGTGGTCTGGCGCATGATGGGCAGCGATCTCACTTCTGAGCAGGCGCGCTGGCGCGATGCGGTGGTGATGAACAGTGAGTCAACCGCGCTGGTGGAACGCCGGGTGCGCCTGGCGCTTTCTCAGCATGACAGACGCGGTCTGAACACCTGGATCGCCCGTCTGCCGCTGGAGGCCAAAGAGAAAGATGAGTGGCAGTACTGGCAGGCTGACCTGCTATTTGAGAAAGATCGTAAAGAGGAAGCGGAAGAGATTCTGCGTAAGCTGATGCAGGCGCGTGGCTTCTATCCGATGGTGGCCGCCCAGCGGCTTGGCGTTGACTACCCGTTGCAGGTGGATGAAGCGCCGAAGCCTGACAGTGCCACTGTGCAGGGACCGGAGCTGGCCCGCGTGCGCGAACTGATGTACTGGGGGCTGGATAATCTGGCACGCAGCGAGTGGAGCAATCTGATTGCCAGCCGCACCCACACGCAGCAGCAGATGCTGGCGCGTTACGCCAATGAGCAGGACTGGTGGGATCTCAGCGTGCAGGCGACCATCACCGCAAAAATGTGGGACAGCCTGAAAGAGCGCTTCCCGCTGGCGTGGCAGAGCGTCTATGAGCGTAACACCGAGGTCAAACAGATCCCGCCGAGCTATGCGATGGCGATTTCGCGTCAGGAAAGCGCCTGGAACCCAAAAGCGCATTCGCCGGTCGGGGCGAGTGGTCTTATGCAGATTATGCCTGCCACCGCGGCGCACACCGTGAAGATGTATAACATTCCTGGCTACAGCAATACCAGCCAGCTGCTGGATCCGGAAACCAATATCCAGATCGGCACGCAGTATCTGGAATATGTCTATCAACAGTTTAACCAGAACCGGATCTTCGCCTCCGCCGCCTATAATGCCGGGCCGGGCCGGGTGCGAAGCTGGCAGAAAACCAGTGCAGGCAATCTCGACGCCGTCGCGTTTATTGAGACCATTCCGTTCTCTGAAACGCGCGGCTACGTGAAGAATGTGCTGGCGTATGACGCCTACTATCGTCACTTCATGGGCAAGCCTGACAAGATCCTGTCAGATGCTGAGTGGAATCGCCGTTACTAGCTGTGCTAAGCTTCCGTACTCTTTAGCGAGTACGGAAGCCTCTTCATGACCCATTCTGATTCCCCTTCTACCGATGCGCATTCGCCAGAAGATAGCTGGCAACGCTTTGTCGTGCTGATGCAGCAGGCCTTTGCCGATGGTCATGCATTGCCCCTGATGCAACTGATGATGACGCCTGATGAGCGGGAAGCATTCGGCACCCGACTGCGGATTATCGAAGAGTTGATGAACGGCGAAATGAGCCAGCGCGAGCTGAAAAATGAGCTCGGCGTCGGCATCGCAACCATTACCCGTGGCTCTAACAGCCTGAAAGAGGCGCCCCCAGAGCTGAAACGCTGGCTGGAAGCGCATCTGGGACGCACCTGATCACTGCTGGTAAAGCGGATGGACGAACGGGCAGAGTGCCAGAATCAGTGCCTGATGATAGACACTGGAGCGACTGAGCAGGCCGTTCGTGAACGCCCCGATAGCACCACCCTGGTGTTTGATATTGTCGATGCCGGTTAACCGCGCCATCTCGTCGCCCAGCTCACGGCCTTCACGCAGGCCTGCCAGCACGACTGGCGGCAGGGTAAAACTGGCCGAGCGCGATTCGCCGCGCTGCTTCTGGTTTTCCACGACCATCCAGGCAAATGCGGTGTCATCTTCGATGCCTGCCTCAATCGCTACCCAGAACGCCGCTTCAGGCCGGACCTGTCGGGCATTCATGACGCGCTGACGTGCGCCTGTTCGCGTTTCCAGATGGGTTAACGGTTGTGCTGCTACGCCGCTATCGACCTCGACCCCTTCAATATGGCAGGATCCCTCGCCGAAAACGTCGCTGAAAGCCTGAGCAATCGCGTGAATCTTCGCTGGGTTGGTTGTGGCTGCGACAACATGGTACATAATTGATTGAACCCTCAGGTGATTAAGAGCCTGGCCCATCAGGCGATTTTATGGGCTGGTCTGAACCTGGGCAGTGCCACGATCCTCGCGTACTCCGTGTACGCCGGATTATTCCGCACGCTCCGTGTCCAGACTGTCTGCAACAATGACGCCTGATGGGACAGGCTCTGAGACGATTTTTGTCGCAGTATAACGGAAACTAACATGCTACAGGTCTATCTTGTTCGTCACGGTGAAACGGTATGGAATGCGGAACGCCGCATTCAGGGGCAATCCGACAGTCCGCTGACGGAAAAAGGTGAGCAACAGGCTTATCAGGTGGGTGAGCGCGTCAAACATCTGGGCATCACGCACGTGATTGCCAGCGATCTGGGACGTACGCGCCGCACCGCGGAGATTATTGCGGACGCCTGCGGATGCGCAGTGACGCTGGATCCGCGGCTGCGTGAGTTGAATATGGGCGTACTGGAGAAGCGTCCGCTGGATGGTTTAACGGCGGAGGAAGAGCAGTGGCGCGCCACGCTGGTCAACGGCACCGAAGGCGGTCGCATTCCAGAAGGCGAGTCGATGACGGAGATGGCGACGCGCATGCACGCCGCGCTGAATGCCTGTCGCGAACTGCCTGTCGGAAGCCGTCCGCTGCTGGTCAGTCACGGTATGGCACTGGGATCGCTGGTCAGTACGATTCTCGGTCTGCCCGCGTATGCGGAACGTCGCCTGCGTCTGCGTAACTGCTCAATCTCACGTGTCGATTATCAGCAGAGTGCCTGGCTGGCAGAAGGGTGGATTGTGGAGACGGCGGGGGATATTTCCCATCTTGACGCGCCTGCGCTCGACGAGCTGCAACGCTGATGTCGTGAAAGCTGCCGTCCACAGACGGCAGCCCTGATCTTAGCTGGCGACAGTCTGACGGCGAATCGGAATCAGATATTCGCACCGAATCTCGGTCGGTGGCTCGCTAAGCTTTTTACCGCCATGAGTATAAAAGCGTTCGATGTCCTGTCCCTGACGACGGGTCAGTCCCAGCGTTGGCATGCAGGTGCCATAAAGCAGCAGGATAAATTCCTGCAGATTGACGCGCGGGCCGTTGTAGGTGAACTGCACGTAATCGCCCGCTTCCAGAATAACACTCTGGCCGGAGTGCAGGTTGACCGCGCTGTCAGCAGGCACCGCCGTGGTGTAGAGAATCTCCTGCTCATCATCTTTGTCCTGGCTGGCACGCACCTGATGCAGGCCATACAGCACCGGCGGAACCGTGTCCGTTTCCAGCAGGAACTGCTTCCAGAAGTGAATCCGCATCTCGTCGCGATAGCTGGAGATCTGCTCCAGAATACAGGTGTAGTTCTGGGTTTGTCCCACCAGTACCGTTTCCGGCAGGGTAACGAAAGCCGGTTCCGGCTGCGTCTCATCGTCCAGGCGAATCGGGGGACGAATACCGAATGAGTTCCAGTCGGAAGAGCGACGATACCAGGCCGGAGTCTGAGCAAACTGCTTTTTGAATGCGCGAGTAAAAGTTTGCTGTGAATCAAAACGATACTGCAGGGCGATGTCCAGAATCGGGCGACTGGTCAGCCGCAGCGCGACAGCAGCTTTCGACAGACGACGCGCACGGATATAGGCACCTATTGCGTGACCGGTTACGTCCTTGAACATCCTTTGTAAATGCCATTTAGAGTAACCGGCTTTCTGGGCAACATTGTCCAGTGAAAGGGGTTGATCCAGATGGCTCTCCAGCCAGACAAGCAAATCGCGAATGATACCGGCTTGGTCCATAAAACATCCTCATACTCTGGTGGTGCAGCTAAACGCATTCGAAGAATATTAGCACTCATTGCTCAAAAGACGTGGGCCGTTTTCCGGGGAAGGTTGTGCTAAATCAGTACGGGCTTAAACCCGTTTTAGTTTGGTCATTAATTCGTTTGACAGTACATTACATTCTCATCTATTCCATTTGCAATGGTAACTCCATGACAATAACGCGTCTTATGATCGCTGTGCTGACCACGCTGACCTTTTCCAGCCCGCTGCTTGCCGAACAGATTGGCTCTGTTGATACGGTATTCAAGATATTCGGGCCTGACCACAAAATCATTGTTGAAGCATTCGATGACCCGGACGTTAAAAATGTAACCTGTTATATCAGCCGGGCGAAGACCGGCGGTATTAAAGGCGGACTGGGGCTGGCAGAAGATACCTCTGATGCCGCGATTTCCTGTCAGCAGGTCGGTCCGGTCGAACTGAGTGATAAAATTGCGCAGGGCAAAGCGGAGGGAGAAGTGGTCTTCCGCCAGCGTACCTCTCTAATCTTCAAGAAGCTGCAGGTTGTACGCTTCTTCGACAAAAAGCGCAATGCTCTGGTCTATCTGACCTACTCCGATAAAGTGGTCGACGGTTCACCGAAAAATGCGCTCAGTGCCGTGCCGATTATGCCGTGGCACTGATTAACCTGCTGTATTGAGCGCAAAAAAAACGCCCGCAGGGGCGTTTATTGTTTATCGCATCTGACAGCTGCTTAATCCTGCAGATCACCACAGAAGCGATAACCTTCACCATGGATGGTGGCGATGATCTCAGGCGTGTCCGGCGTAGATTCGAAATGCTTGCGGATACGACGGATGGTGACATCAACGGTGCGATCGTGCGGCTTAAGGTCGCGGCCGGTCATTTTTTTCAGCAAATCGGCACGGGTCTGAATTTTGCCTGGATTTTCGCAGAAGTGCAGCATGGCGCGGAACTCACTGCGTGGCAATTTGTAGTGCTCGCCGTTCGGGTTGATCAGTGAGCGGCTGTTGATATCCAGCTCCCAACCGTTGAATTTGTAACTCTCTACCTGACGGCGCTCTTCGCCTGGCATCGCCAGGTTCATGGTGCGCGACAGCAGGTTGCGGGCACGAATAGTCAGCTCACGCGGGTTAAACGGTTTGGTGATGTAGTCGTCAGCGCCAATTTCCAGACCAAGAATTTTATCGACTTCGTTGTCACGGCCAGTCAGGAACATCAGAGCGACATTGGCCTGCTCACGCAGTTCACGGGCCAGTAGCAGGCCGTTTTTACCGGGCAGGTTGATGTCCATAATGACCAGGTTAACGTCATTGTCAGTCAGCACCTGATGCATTTCAGCGCCATCAGTCGCCTCGTACACCACATAACCTTCCGCCTCAAAAATGCTCTTGAGGGTATTACGCGTGACCAGTTCGTCTTCAACGATAAGAATGTGCGGGGTCTGCATGTTTAGCTACCTAAAATTTGCCAACAAATTGAAAACAGGGCGTACAGCGGTATGGCGTTCTCCATCATCGAGAGCGGCGGGCCGCGCTGAACCGTTGTACGAAATCATATTTTGATAAGCCATCTATCAACGTCAACAACAGTATTAGCTCAGCCAGTCAGGATGAAAATTGCATGCCCCGGGCGTTAATGATAATGGCGCATATCCTAACTGTATTAACAGCAACCTAACAGCACCAACTACAACCGATAAGCATAAAAACAACGCTTCGTTGACTTATATCAAATGCAATTGTAGCACGTTAACACTTTTGTGAAAAACTTCTCGCAGAATGCCTGTTTAGCTCACAAAAAGCATCATTTACGTTACATTTATCACGCCTGTGACCCAAAATGAAACCAGCGGGTAATCACATTCTATCTCTTTGAAGTTAAATAAATTAATAATGATTTCTTTAATAAGGCGGGTTTCGGGGATAAAAATATTCAGGGCATCACTTTTCACTGGTTTTAACATTGTTAACACCCGATTTTCTTGTCGCCTTCTGACAACTGGATCATTAACAGTCATGTTAATATGGCGTTATGTAAATGGACCAATGGAATAAATATGCTTTTTCCCCTGATTCTCGTCTCGCCCGCGCGGCCAGAAAATATCGGCGCTGCGGCGCGTGCCATGAAAACTATGGGGTTCAGCCAGCTGCGCATCGTTGCCAGCGACGCCTGGCAGGATCCGGCAGCGCGCCGGGTAGCCCATGGCGCAGGTGAGATCCTCGATAATGTTCAGGCCTTTACTACGCTTGCCGAGGCTTTAGCGGATATCGATTTTTCGGTCGCGACGACGGCGCGCAGCCGGGCAAAGTTCCGTTACTATGCCACACCCGAGCAGGTTGAAACGCAACTGCTGGAAAAGCGTCAGTGGGTCAACAGCATGGCGCTGGTGTTTGGCCGCGAAGATAGCGGGCTGACCAACGAGGAGCTGGAGCAGGTCGATCTGCTGACCGGCATCCCGATGGCAAATGATTATCCTTCACTGAATCTCGGTCAGGCAGTGATGGTTTACTGCTATCAGCTGTCGAAGCTGAATCAGGTTGAAGCGCCGGTCGCGTCCGCTGCCGACGGGCAGCAGCTGCAGGCGCTGCGTCAGCGTTTCCATCAGCTGCTGGCGCAACTCGATGTCAGTGATGATGAGAAGCTGTCAGACTGGATCGATCAGCGAGTGGGTTTGCTGGAACAGCGTGACAGCGCGATGCTGCATCGTCTGCTGCACGATATTGAAAAAAAACTCACAGATAAATCCTCGGCAAAAAGCTGATTTTACAGCAACAGATCGCAGGGAATTTCTGCATCGCAAACGATCGAACAGCGTTTTGCGATTTGACCGGAGGCTGTGCGCAGTGGTGTAAAACTGTCCGCCGGACAAATCGGGTTGACTTAATGTGCGCTTTGCTTTACTTCTGGAAGCAAGACGGACAGACAAAAACAGACAGAAAATAAATCTAAATGCGTAAAATCAGCCTGAACACCACAATTATTACCACCACCATTACCTCAGGTAACGGTGCGGGCTGACGCATACAGGAAAAACAGAAAACAAGCCCGCACCTAAACAGTGCGGGCTTTTTTTTCGGCTTAAATTCAGGAGAGTTAATATTATGCGAGTGCTGAAATTCGGCGGGACCTCGGTAGCGAATGCGGAGCGTTTCCTTCGCGTCGCTGACATTCTGGAAAGCAATGCGCAACAAGGACAGGTTGCAACCGTGCTCTCTGCACCTGCGAAGATCACTAACCATCTGGTGGCGATGATTGAAAAAACCATCAGTGGTCAGGACGCTTTACCGAATATCAGCGACGCCGAACGCATCTTCAGCGAGCTGCTGCAGGGGCTCGCTGACGCGCAGCCGGGCTTTGAGTTCGATCGACTGAAAACCCGCGTTGATCTGGAGTTTGCTCAGCTAAAACAGGTACTGCACGGCATCAGCCTGCTGGGCCAGTGCCCGGACAGCGTCAACGCAGCGATTATCTGTCGTGGTGAAAAACTCTCGATTGCGATCATGGAAGCGCTGCTGCAGGCGCGCGGTCATGAGGTGAGCGTGATTGATCCGGTCGAGAAATTGCTGGCGGTCGGCCACTACCTCGAATCGACAGTCGACATCCCTGAATCAACCCGCCGTATTGAAGCGAGTCAAATCCCGCCGCAGAACATGATCCTGATGGCTGGCTTTACCGCCGGTAACGAGCGCGGCGAGCTGGTGGTGCTGGGCCGTAATGGCTCTGATTATTCAGCTGCCGTGCTGGCCGCCTGTCTGCGTGCCGACTGCTGCGAAATCTGGACCGATGTGGATGGCGTCTATACCTGCGATCCGCGTCAGGTGCCGGATGCACGCCTGCTGAAGTCAATGTCGTATCAGGAGGCGATGGAGCTCTCCTATTTCGGCGCCAAAGTGCTGCATCCCCGCACTATCGCGCCTATCGCCCAGTTCCAGATCCCTTGCCTGATCAAAAACACCGCTAATCCGCAGGCGCCCGGCACCCTGATTGGTGCTGAAGGCGAACAGGATGAGAGCCCGGTAAAAGGCATCACCAATCTGAATAATATGGCGATGGTCAACGTCTCCGGCCCCGGCATGAAAGGGATGGTTGGAATGGCGGCCAGAGTCTTTGCGGCGATGTCGCGCACCGGTATCTCTGTGGTGCTGATCACTCAATCCTCTTCCGAATACAGCATCAGTTTCTGCGTGCCGCAGAGCGAGCTGGCGCGGGCGCGTCATGTGCTGGAAGAAGAGTTCTACCTGGAGCTGAAAGATGGCCTGCTGGATCCGCTGGATATCATTGAAAACCTGGCGGTGATCTCGGTGGTGGGCGATGGCATGCGCACGCTGCGTGGCATCTCAGCGAAATTCTTCTCGGCGCTGGCACGCGCCAATATCAATATCGTGGCGATTGCACAGGGCTCCTCTGAGCGCTCCATCTCGGTGGTGGTAAATAATGACGAAGTAATCACTGGCGTGCGTGTGGTGCATCAGATGCTGTTCGCCACCGATCAGGTGATCGAAGTGTTTGTGGTCGGTGTCGGCGGTGTCGGCGGTGCGCTGCTGGATCAGTTACATCGCCAGCAGGCGTGGCTGAAGCAGAAGCACATCGATCTGCGGGTCTGCGGCATTGCGAACTCGCATGCGCTGTTAACAAATGTCCACGGCATCGATTTAAGCAACTGGCAGGCGGCACTCGCCGAAGCGAAAGAGCCGTTCAATCTCGGACGCCTGACCCGTCTGGTGAAAGAGTATCACCTGCTTAATCCGGTCATTGTGGATTGTACCTCCAGCCAGGCCGTTGCCGATCAGTACGCGGATTTCCTCAGCGAAGGCTTCCATGTGGTAACGCCGAACAAAAAGGCGAATACCTCCTCCTGGAATTACTATCAGCAGATGCGCGCCGCCGCCGCCAACTCACGACGTAAATTCCTTTATGATACCAACGTCGGTGCCGGACTGCCGGTGATTGAGAACCTGCAGAACCTGATGAACGCGGGTGATGAACTGCTGCGCTTCTCCGGTATTCTTTCCGGATCGCTGTCGTTCATCTTCGGCAAGCTGGACGAAGGGATCTCGCTGTCGCAAGCCACTAACATGGCGCGTGAAATGGGCTTTACCGAACCCGATCCGCGAGACGATCTCGCCGGCACCGATGTGGCGCGTAAGCTGCTTATTCTGGCGCGTGAAGCGGGTCATCAGCTTGAGCTGAGTGATATTGAGATCGAGCCGCTGCTGCCCGCCAGCCTTGTCGAAATTCAGGATGTGGAGCAGTTTATGCAGCGTCTGCCTGAGCTGGATAACGCCTTTGCTGACCGCGTTGCACAGGCGCAGAGTGAGGGCAAAGTGCTGCGCTACGTGGGCGTGATTGAAGAGGGCGGCGTCTGCAAAGTGAAGATCGACGCCGTTGACGGCAACGATCCGCTCTATAAAGTGAAAAACGGTGAGAACGCGCTGGCGTTTTACAGCCGCTACTATCAGCCGATTCCGCTGGTGCTGCGCGGATACGGTGCAGGAAATGATGTTACAGCGGCCGGTGTCTTTGCCGACCTGCTGCGTACGCTGTCATGGAAGTTGGGAGTTTAATCATGGTAAAAATTTACGCACCGGCCTCGATTGGTAACGTCAGCGTCGGCTTCGATGTGCTGGGCGCGGCGGTTTCGCCGGTAGATGGCTCCCTGCTGGGTGACTGCGTCTCCGTGGAAGCGGCAGAGCAGTTTTCACTGACCAACGCCGGACGTTTTGTCAGTAAGCTGCCCGCCGATCCCAAAGAGAACATCGTTTATCAGTGCTGGCAGCGTTTCTGCGAGGCGATTGGCAAAGCGATCCCGGTGGCGATGACGCTGGAGAAGAATATGCCCATTGGCTCCGGGCTGGGTTCCAGCGCCTGCTCGGTGGTGGCCGGTTTAATGGCGATGAACGAGTTTTGCGGCAAGCCTCTCAGCGACAGCACGCTACTGACGCTGATGGGTGAGCTGGAAGGGCGAATCTCCGGCAGCGTACATTATGATAATGTCGCTCCCTGCTTCCTCGGCGGCATTCAACTGATGCTTCAGGAGAATGACATCATCAGCCAGGCGGTGCCAGGCTTTGACGACTGGCTGTGGGTAATGGCCTATCCGGGCATTAAAGTGTCGACCGCAGAAGCACGCGCCATTTTACCGGCGCAGTACCGTAAAGAAGACTGCATTAAGCATGGCCGCCTGCTGGCCGGCTTCATTCACGCCTGCCATACGCGTCAGCCGCAGCTGGCAGCTAAACTTATGCAGGATGTGATTGCCGAACCTTATCGGACCCGGCTGCTGCCAGGTTTCGCCGAGGCGCGGCAGGCCGCGAAAGAGATTGGCGCACTGGCGTGCGGCATCTCCGGCTCTGGTCCGACACTTTTCGCCGTTTGCAATCAGATGGAAACGGCACAGCGGATGGCTGACTGGCTGAGCCAGCACTATCTGCAGAATGATGAAGGCTTCGTCCATATCTGCCGTCTCGACACGGCTGGCGCACGACAATTGGGATAACGCATGAAACTCTACAATCTTAAGGATCACAACGAGCAGGTCAGCTTCGCCCAGGCGGTGAAACAGGGTCTGGGTTCGCAGCAGGGTCTGTTCTTTCCGCTGGAACTGCCGGAGTTTGAACTGACCGACATCGACGCGATGCTGGAGATGGATTTTGTCAGCCGCAGCAGCAAAATTCTCTCGGCTTTCATTGGTGACGAGATTCCGGCCCATCAGCTGCATGAGCGTGTTAAAGCCGCTTTTGCTTTTCCGGCCCCGGTGAAACAGGTCAGCGAAGATATCGCCTGTCTGGAGCTGTTCCACGGTCCGACGCTGGCGTTTAAAGATTTCGGCGGCCGTTTCATGGCGCAGATGCTGTCGTATGTTTCAGGCTCAGATGAGCAGATCACCATTCTGACCGCCACCTCCGGTGATACCGGCGCGGCCGTGGCGCACGCGTTCTACGGCATGAAGAACGTGCGCGTGGTGATCCTCTATCCGCAGGGCAAAATCAGTCCGTTGCAGGAGAAACTCTTCTGTACCCTGGGCGGTAACATCGAAACCATCGCTATCGACGGCGATTTTGATGCCTGCCAGTCGCTGGTCAAACAGGCGTTTGATGATGAAGAGCTGAAAAAGACGATTGGTCTGAACTCGGCAAACTCTATCAACATCAGCCGCCTGCTCGCGCAGATCTGCTACTACTTTGAAGCAGTCGCGCAGCTGCCGCAGGAAAAACGTAATCAGCTGGTGGTATCCGTGCCGAGCGGCAACTTTGGTGATTTGACCGCCGGTCTGCTGGCGAAATCGCTGGGCCTGCCGATCAAACGCTTTATCGCCGCCACCAACGCCAATGACACGGTGCCGCGCTTCCTTGGCAACGGCGAATGGCAGCCTAACCTGACGGTCTCTACGCTGTCGAATGCGATGGATGTCAGCCAGCCGAACAACTGGCCGCGTGTGGAAGAGCTGTTCCGCCGTAAAACCTGGCGCTTAACCGATCTCGCCTGTGGTGCGGTCTCTGATGAGACCACGCGCGCCGCCATGCGTGAACTGGCTCAGATTGGCTATGTTTCCGAGCCGCATGCTGCCATCGCCTGGCGTCTGCTGCGCGATCAGCTGCAGGAAGGGGAATATGGTGTGTTCCTCGGTACCGCGCACCCTGCGAAATTCCGCGAAAGCGTGGAAGCGATCCTTGAACAGACTCTGACACTGCCACCAGAGTTAGCGGAGCGCGCTGATCTGCCGCTCCTGTCGCACGAGATGACGGCGGACTTCGCCACACTGCGGGCCTTCCTGCTGAAGTAGTTCTGTAAATGGCTTCCCGGCGGCGGGAAGCCTATTCGCGGAGAGACATTACGCGCGGGGTATTACTGCTCCGCGCGCTTAAAGACCAGCTCGCTCTCACTGCTGCTGGCTGCATCAAAACGATAGCCATCCAGATCAAACGCTTTAAGCTGCTCCGGCTTTGTCAGGCGCTGCTGAATCACATAGCGGCTCATTAATCCACGCGCCTTTTTGGCATAGAAGCTAATCACTTTATAACTGCCGTTCTTCTCATCGAGGAACACCGGCTTAATCATTTGTGCTTTCAGCTTCTTCGGCTTAACTGCTCTGAAATATTCGTCCGAGGCGAGGTTAATCAGTACCTCATCACCCTGTTCCGCCAGCGCGGCATTCAGCCGTTCAGTGATAACATCGCCCCAGAATGTGTAGAGATCTTTGCCCGCCGGATTGGCCAGACGAATGCCCATCTCCAGTCGGTAAGGCTGCATGAGATCGAGCGGACGCAGCACGCCATAGAGGCCTGACAGCATACGCAGATGCTGCTGAGCAAAATTGAAATCCTCATCATTGAAGGTTTCGGCCTGCAGGCCCGTGTAGACATCGCCTTTGAACGCCAGGATGGCCTGACGGGCATTCTGCGGGGAAAAATCGGGGTGCCAGCTGTTAAATCGTTCGGCATTGAGGTGTGCCAGTTTGTCGCTGATGCCCATTAACGAGGCGATGCTGGCGGGTGACAGCTCGCGCGCAATCTCAATCAGCTGTTGTGACTTTTCTAACAGCGCAGGCTGGGTGAAACGCGTGGTCGCCAGCGGGCTTTCATAATCGAGCGTCTTGGCAGGAGAGATCACCATCAACATTGTTGCTTCCTCGGTTAATGCCTGGTTTAACAGGGCATTGGCTGCTTATCAGGCTTTGCAGTGTACCAAAAAAGCCGCAAAGAATGACGAATCACACCTATTTGTTCGCGCTATCGTAAACGGCATTCCCTGACCTTGCGCGACCGTTGGCGCGTGATATTATCCCAACAGCCTTTTTTCACACTGACAGTTAACTAAGAGAAAAGAACATGACGGACAAACTTACCTCCCTGCGTCAGCTCACCACCGTCGTCGCCGACACCGGTGATATTGCAGCCATGAAGCTGTATCAGCCGCAGGACGCTACCACCAACCCTTCTCTGATTCTTAACGCCGCACAAATTCCTGAATACCGTAAACTGATCGATGAAGCGATCGGCTGGGCGCGTGAGCAGAGCAGCAACAAAGAAGAGCAACTGCAGCTGGTTTCTGACAAGCTGGCCGTAAACATTGGTCTGGAAATCCTGAAGCTGATCCCAGGCCGTATCTCGACTGAAGTCGATGCGCGTCTCTCTTACGACACGGAAGGCAGCATCGCTAAAGCCCGCAGCCTGATCAAACTCTACAATGATGCCGGTATCAGCAATGACCGCATCCTGATCAAACTGGCCTCTACCTGGCAGGGCATCCGTGCTGCAGAGCAGCTGGAAAAAGAGGGTATCAACTGTAACCTGACCCTGCTGTTCTCCTTTGCTCAGGCGCGTGCCTGTGCTGAAGCGGGCGTGTTCCTGATCTCTCCGTTTGTTGGCCGTATCCTCGACTGGTACAAAGCCAACACCGACAAGAAAGAGTATGCCGCGCACGAAGATCCAGGCGTGGTTTCAGTCTCTGAAATTTACAACTACTACAAGCAGCATGGCTATGAAACCGTGGTGATGGGCGCGAGCTTCCGTAACGTTGGCGAAATCATCGAGCTGGCCGGCTGTGACCGTCTGACCATTTCGCCTGCGCTGCTGAAAGAGCTGGCAGAGAGCGAAGGCACCCTGGAGCGTAAACTGAGCTACAGCGGCGAAGTGAAAGCGCGTCCGGCCCGCATGACCGAGTCTGAGTTCCTGTGGCAGCACAACCAGGATCCCATGGCGGTAGCTAAGCTGGCAGAAGGTATCCGCAACTTTGCCGTTGATCAGGGCAAACTTGAGAAAATGCTGGCAGAACTGCTGTAAACTGCTGACCGTGGCGGCGCAGGCTGCCACGGTTTTCTCTTTTCCGACCCTTTCACTTTATATTATCCTTTCTGCTATTCCCCTTTTACTCCACCGCACCGCGGTAAATCACAGCGAAGCTCATCATGAATACATTACGCATTGGCCTGATCTCGGTCTCCGATCGCGCCGCGAACGGCATCTATCAGGATCAGGGGATCCCCGCGCTGGAGAGCTGGCTTGGCAGCGCAATCAGCAGCCCGTTTGAGATTGAGTCCCGGCTGGTGCCCGACGAGCAGCCGATGATTGAGCACGCCATTTGCGAGCTGGTCGATGAACGCTTTTGCCATCTGGTGTTAACCACCGGCGGCACCGGTCCGGCCCGACGCGATGTCACGCCCGATGCCACCTTAGCCGTGGCCGATCGGGAAATGCCCGGCTTTGGTGAGCAGATGCGTCAGATCAGCCTGCAGTTCGTGCCGACCGCGATTCTGTCGCGTCAGGTCGGGGTGATCCGCAAACAGTCGCTTATCCTCAATCTGCCGGGTCAGCCGAAGTCGATCAAAGAGACGCTGGAAGGGCTGAAGGATGAGCAGGGCAACGTAAAAGTGCACGGCATCTTTGCTTCTGTACCTTATTGTTTACAGCTTCTGGAAGGGCCTTACGTCGAGACGCATTCTGAGGTAGTAGCAGCATTTCGCCCTAAAAGCGCGATACGTGAGATAAATAACTAAATATTGCGCATTTCAGGCATAAGCTATAGCCCTGCTGGTGTGGCAAAAGATTGACGATATAGTAAGAGTATCTTTACAACCTTGTCTCTTTTGCCTCTGGACTATTATGAATCCGACTTACACGCAGCGTCTGACCGGTAAGGATTACAAAACTCTGGCGCTGGCCGCGCTGGGCGGCGCGCTGGAATTTTACGACTTCATCATCTTTGTCTTCTTCGCCACCGTAATTGGCGAACTCTTTTTCCCTTCAGATATTCCGGAATGGCTGCGTCAGCTGCAGACGTTTGCCATTTTTGCCGCAGGCTATCTGGCACGCCCGCTGGGCGGCATCGTGATGGCGCATTTTGGCGACAAGCTCGGACGCAAAAAGATGTTCAGCCTGAGTATTCTGCTGATGGCGCTGCCAACCCTGATGATGGGCGCTCTGCCTACCTGGCAGACGATTGGCATTGCTGCGCCACTGCTGATGCTGTTGATGCGGATGCTGCAGGGCGCAGCGATTGGCGGCGAAGTGCCGGGTGCGTGGGTGTTTGTCGCTGAGCACGTGCCTTACAAACGTATCGGCATCGCCTGTGGCACGCTGACGGCCGGGCTGACCATCGGCATTTTACTGGGGTCGCTGGTGGCGACACTGATTAATACCTCGATGTCGCAGCAGGCGATTCATGACGGCGGCTGGCGTATTCCGTTCTTCCTCGGTGGCGTGTTTGGTCTTATCGCAATGTACCTGCGGCGCTGGCTGCATGAGACGCCGGTCTTTGTTGAGATGCAGCAGCGTAAAGCGCTGGCTGAAACCCTGCCGCTGAAGACCGTGCTGGCGGAGCATAAAAAGTCGGTTGTGATTTCCATGCTGCTGACCTGGCTGCTCTCCGCCTGCATCGTGGTCGTGATCCTGATGTCGCCGGTCTGGCTGCAGAAGCAGCTGGGCATCGCGCCCGCGCTGACCCTGCAGGCCAACAGTATCGCCACCGTGATGCTCTGCATCGGCTGCATTATTGCCGGACTCGCTGTCGATCGCGTTGGTGCCAGTCGTACCTTATGTGTCGGCAGCCTGCTGCTGGCAATCTGTAGCTGGCAGTTCTATCACCTGACCGCTCTCTATCCGCAGCAGCTGTTCCTGCTCTATGGCGTGGCGGGCCTGAGCGTCGGTATTGTCGGCGTCGTGCCCTTTGTGATGGTGCGCGCCTTCCCGGCAGAGGTGCGTTTTACCGGCCTCTCGTTTTCCTACAACCTCTCCTACGCGATCTTCGGCGGGCTGACACCCATCTTTGTGTCGCTGCTGATGAACGTCTCAGTGATGGCACCCTGCTGGTATGTGATGGCGCTGGCGCTGGTGGGATTGTTGACGGGGATCTGGCTGCGGCGTGATGTCAGCCACGAGCCTGGCCTGCAGCAGGGAATAAACTCTTTGTAATGCGGGGACGCGGAGACAGGCTCCGCGTCTTTTTCAGGCGTAAAGGCAGGCTTAAAGCGATTTCGCGCCAATCGGCAGAAGAGTGCGGCCAAAGGTGTCGTTCAGCACTTCACCCATTGCCAGATAGCAGGCGCTGGCACCACAAAGTATGCCGACCCAGCCCGCAGACACCTCCAGCGAAGGCAGGTGCATAAGGTGAGCCACGGCCAGCAGCAGAAACAGCAGCGTGAGCGAGCCAAAGACAAACTGCAGCATCCGCGCACCTGTCAGCGTGCCGATAAACATAAACAGCGTGAAGATGCCCCACAGTGCCAGCCAGGCACCCAGGAAGCGTTCATCAGGCGCTTTCGCCAGACCCATCTGCGGTAACAGCAGAATCGCCACAAAGCTTAACCAGAACATGCCGTAAGAGGTAAAGGCTGTCAGCCCAAAAGTGTTGTTCTTTTTAAATTCCAGCAGACCGGCCAGCACCTGCGCGATTCCGCCATAAAAAATCCCCATCGCTAAAATTGCCACGTCCATGTCAAACAGACCCGTGTTGTGCAGGTTCAGCAAAATGGTTGTCATGCCAAATCCCATTAAGCCCAGCGGGGCAGGATTAGCCAGCGTTGAATTTGCCATAGTTCCTCGGCAGTCAGTTGATCGTTAATGAAATAAAAGGACTTCAGCCTGCTCACAGAAAGGAGTAAGGCGACGCATCATATTCAGTGGGTTAACCGTGTTCTTTGATCCCGGCAGGGCCAGAGGTAGAAAAATTTTTTTGGTTTAGCCCTTGATGCGCATCGAAGCGGCCCCATTTACTTGTCATCGAGCGTTGTGAACGTTGGAAAAAAAGCATGTGCTGGCAGGTTGAATGCAAACAACCCGCCCACATAACAGGTTCACAACCCAAATTGGCAACGAATTTAAGTGGGAGATGTTTAGATGGGTAAGATTATTGGTATTGACCTGGGTACAACCAACTCTTGTGTTGCGATCATGGATGGCACTAAAGCACGCGTGCTGGAAAATGCCGAGGGCGATCGCACCACGCCTTCAATTATTGCGTATACACAGGATGGCGAAATTCTGGTCGGTCAACCGGCTAAACGTCAGGCAGTGACTAACCCGCAGAATACCCTGTTCGCAATCAAGCGTCTGATTGGTCGTCGTTTCCAGGACGAAGAAGTGCAGCGTGATATTAAAATCATGCCGTACAAAATCACCGGCGCTGACAACGGCGACGCCTGGCTGGAAGTGAAAGGCCAAAGAATGGCACCACCGCAGATCTCTGCTGAAGTGCTGAAGAAAATGAAAAAGACCGCCGAAGATTACCTCGGTGAGCCAGTGACCGAAGCGGTCATCACCGTACCGGCTTATTTCAACGATGCGCAGCGTCAGGCGACCAAAGATGCCGGCCGTATCGCGGGTCTGGAAGTCAAACGTATCATTAACGAACCGACAGCTGCTGCACTGGCATACGGTCTGGACAAAGGCCAGGGCAACCGCACCATCGCGGTTTATGACCTGGGTGGCGGTACCTTCGATATCTCAATCATCGAGATCGACGAAGTTGACGGCGAAAAAACCTTTGAAGTTCTGGCGACCAACGGTGACACCCACCTGGGTGGTGAAGACTTTGACAGCCGCCTGATTAACTATCTGGTTGCTGAATTCAAGAAAGACCAGGGCATCGATCTGCACAACGATCCACTGGCAATGCAGCGTCTGAAAGAAGCGGCAGAGAAAGCGAAAATCGAACTTTCTTCTGCACAGCAGACCGATGTTAACCTGCCATACATCACGGCAGATGCGACCGGTCCTAAGCACCTGAACATCAAAGTGACCCGCTCTAAACTGGAGTCACTGGTTGAAGATCTGGTTGCACGCTCAATCGCGCCACTGAAAGTTGCGCTGCAGGATGCGGGCCTGTCTGTATCAGACATCAACGACGTTATCCTGGTGGGTGGTCAGACCCGTATGCCACTGGTTCAGGCGAAAGTGACCGAATTCTTCGGTAAAGAGCCGCGTAAAGACGTGAACCCGGACGAAGCCGTTGCCGTTGGTGCTGCGGTTCAGGGTGGTGTACTGGGTGGCGACGTGAAAGACGTGCTGCTGCTGGACGTTACCCCGCTGTCACTGGGTATCGAAACCATGGGTGGCGTGATGACTTCGCTGATCAGCAAGAACACCACCATCCCAACCAAGCACAGCCAGGTCTTCTCGACGGCTGAAGATAACCAGTCAGCCGTGACCATTCATGTGCTGCAGGGTGAGCGTAAGCGCGCCAATGACAACAAGTCACTGGGCCAGTTCAACCTCGACGGTATTCAGAATGCGCCACGCGGTATGCCGCAGATCGAAGTGACCTTCGACATCGATGCGGATGGTATCCTGCACGTGTCGGCGAAGGATAAGAACAGCGGTAAAGAGCAGAAGATCACCATCAAAGCCTCTTCAGGTCTGAGCGATGAAGAGATCCAGAAAATGGTGCGTGATGCAGAAGCGAACGCTGAATCTGACCGTAAGTTCGAAGAGCTGGTTCAGACGCGTAACCAGGGTGACCAGATTGCCCACAGCACACGTAAGCAGCTGGATGAAGCAGGCGACAAACTGTCAGCTGATGACAAAGCGCCAATTGAAGCCGCACTGGCCGCGCTGGAAACTGCGCTGAAAGGCGAAGACAAAGCGGAAATCGACGCCAAAATGCAGGCGCTGATGGAAGTGTCCGGCAAACTGATGGAAGCAGCACAGCAGTCTCAGGCGGGTGCAGCGGATGCCGGTGACGCGTCAGCGAAGAAAGATGATGACGTTGTCGATGCTGAATTCGAAGAAGTGAAAGACAACAAGAAATAATTGCCCCTGACCGGGCGCGACGGTTGGCCTGACAGCCGTTGAAACCAGCACGGGCGTAGGAGATCTCTCCACGCCCGTGCGATCATGTTAAGGGCTAAAAAAACATGGCGAAGAGTGATTACTACGAGATTTTAGGCGTCGCCAAATCCGCGGACGAGCGTGAAATCAAAAAGGCTTACAAACGCCTGGCAATGAAATTTCACCCGGACCGCAATCCCGGTGACAAAGAGGCCGAAGCTAAATTCAAAGAGGTTAAGGAAGCGTACGAAATCCTGACCGATGCGCAGAAGCGTGCGGCCTACGATCAGTATGGTCATGCAGCCTTTGAACAGGGCGGTATGGGTGGCGGTGGATTCGGCGGCGGCGGCTTTGGTGGCGGCGGTGCAGACTTCAGCGATATCTTTGGCGACGTATTCGGTGACATCTTTGGTGGTGGACGCCGTCAGCGCGCCTCACGTGGCGCCGATTTACGCTACAACATGGAGCTGTCGCTGGAAGAAGCGGTACGCGGCGTGACCAAAGAGATCCGCATTCCAACCCTGGAAGAGTGTGATGTCTGCCACGGCAGCGGCGCGAAAGCGGGAACGCAGCCACAAACCTGTTCAACCTGTCATGGTGCAGGCCAGGTGCAGATGCGCCAGGGCTTCTTCACTGTCCAGCAGGCCTGTCCGACCTGTCATGGTCGCGGCTCGGTGATTAAAGATCCGTGCAACGCCTGTCATGGCCATGGCCGCGTTGAGAAGTCGAAGACGCTGTCAGTGAAAATCCCTGCTGGGGTTGACACCGGCGATCGTATTCGTCTGAGTGGCGAAGGCGAAGCGGGCGAGCAGGGCGCACCAGCCGGCGATCTCTACGTTCAGGTATCGGTGAAGAAACACCCGATCTTCGAGCGTGAAGAGAACAATCTCTACTGCGAAGTGCCAATCAACTTTGCGATGGCGGCGCTGGGCGGCGAGATTGAAGTGCCGACACTGGATGGTCGCGTGAAGCTGAAAGTGCCGTCAGAAACGCAGACCGGCAAGCTGTTCCGCATGCGCGGACGTGGCGTCAAATCGGTACGTGGCGGCGCGGTCGGCGACCTGTTATGTCGCGTCGTGGTGGAAACACCGGTCAGCCTGAATGAGAAACAGAAAGCGCTGTTGCGTGAACTGGAAGAGAGTTTTGGCGGCCCGAGCGGCGAGCATAACAGCCCGCGCTCAAAGAGCTTCTTCGACGGCGTGAAAAAATTCTTTGATGACTTAACCCGTTAAGTTCATCCACGCTGAAAGCCAGCGCCTGCCGCTGGCTTTTTTTTACCTGCGATCAACGCTTCGTTATTTCCGAACAATCCCCGCTAAATAAACTGTTTTTTTCGAGCTGTTATTACCGTTACTCTTAGGGACTTTGATTGATCTCTGGATTAAGGACAACGCGTGTGAATATCAGATTAAAAAAAATAGTTGAAAGCGACGCTACCGGCGGTGTGGTGCTGATTATTGCGGCTGCGCTGGCGATGGTACTGGCCAATAGCGGAGCGACGCAGCAGGGCTATCGCGA
Source organism: Pantoea sp. XY16 (assembly GCF_025153065.1). NCBI lineage: Bacteria > Pseudomonadati > Pseudomonadota > Gammaproteobacteria > Enterobacterales > Erwiniaceae > Pantoea > Pantoea sp. XY16. Next base: position 49,033 of record NZ_JANZNP010000009.1, read on the forward strand.
TTTGCTGGCCATTCCGGTGGAGTTTCGCTTTGGCAGTCTCGATATCAGCAAAGACCTGCTGCTGTGGATTAACGATGCGCTGATGGCGCTGTTCTTCCTGATGGTAGGACTTGAGGTCAAACGCGAACTGGTGATGGGCGCGCTGGCTAAACGTGAACAGGCGCTGTTCCCGCTGATTGCGGCGCTGGGTGGCATGATCGCCCCGGCGATCATTTTTCTGCTGTTTAACGGTGCCGATGCCGCCACCCGCAGCGGCTGGGCGATCCCGACCGCCACCGATATCGCCTTTGCGCTGGGCATCCTGGCGCTGCTGGGAAGCCGCGTGCCGCCTGCTCTGAAAATCTTCCTGATGGCGCTGGCGATCATCGACGATCTCGGGGCAATCGTGATTATCGCGCTGTTTTACACGCATCACCTTTCGATGGCCTCGCTGGGCGTTGCCGCCGCTGCCATTGCCCTGCTGGCGCTGATGAACCTGCTCAACGTGCGCAACACCGGTCTCTATCTGCTGGTGGGGCTGGTGCTATGGGTGGCGGTGCTGAAGTCGGGTGTTCATGCGACGCTGGCGGGTGTCGTGGTCGGCTTCCTGATTCCGCTGGCGAAGAAAGAGGGACACTCTCCGGCGATTCATCTTGAGCATGCGCTGCATCCCTGGGTGCGCTGGGTGATCCTGCCCCTGTTTGCCTTTGCTAATGCGGGTGTGTCGCTGACGGGTGTCTCGTTCGGTAGCCTCTTCTCGCTGCTGCCGCTGGGCATCATGGCCGGTCTGCTGATCGGTAAGCCACTGGGCATTACGCTGTTCTGCTGGCTGGCAGATAAAACCGGCATAGCCAGACTGCCGGAAAATACTCACATCAAAGATATTGCGGCGGTGGGGGTGCTGTGCGGTATTGGCTTCACCATGTCGATATTTATCGCCTCGCTGGCCTACGGCGACATCAGTGCTGAACTGATGACGCTGGCGAAGCTGGGGATTCTGTCAGGCTCGATTCTGTCGGCGGTGCTGGGCTATGTGATCCTTGGCTGGCGTCTTAAGCAGCGTGCGGCGTAGGGCATCCTATGGCGCACATTAATTACAATCATCTCTACTACTTCTGGCACGCCTGCCGTGCGGGATCGATTACGGCGGCGGCAGAGGCACTCTCCCTGACGCCACAGACCATTACCGGGCAGATTAAGGCACTGGAGGAGCGCCTGCAGGGCAAGCTGTTCCGGCGTCAGGGACGGGGTCTCGTACCGACGGAACTGGGACAGTTGGTGTTCCGCTACGCTGACCGCATGTTTATGCTGGGTCAGGAGATGCTGGATATCGTTAACTACCGCAAAGAGTCTCATCTGCTGCTGGATGTTGGCGTGGCAGATGCGCTCTCTAAGCAACTGGTCAGTAAGGTACTGGAGACCGCAGTGGTTGCAGAGGAGAAGATTCACCTGCGCTGTTTTGAGTCGACCCACGAAATGCTGCTGGAACAGCTCAGTCAGCATAAGCTGGATATGATTATCTCTGACTGCTCCATCGATCCCACCCAGCAGGAAGGGCTGTTTTCGGTGAAGCTGGGGGAGTGCCCGATCAGTTTCTGGTCCGCGCAGCCGATCACCGATCTCTCTTTTCCGGCTTGTCTTGAGACGCGCCCCCTGCTGATTCCGGGTCGCCGCTCGATGCTGGGGCGCAAAATCCTCAACTGGATCACAACCCAGGGGCTGCAGGTGGAGATTCTCGGTGAGTTTGATGATGCAGCTCTGATGAACGCATTTGGTGCGCGTCAGAAGGCGGTTTTTGTAGCAGCAGCGCTGGACAGGGATCAGCAGGAGGGGAGTTATGAAGTCGGCCGGCTCGATGCGGTGTCAGAGGAGTACCATATACTCTTCGCCGAGCGGATGATTCAGCATCCGGCGGTGCAGCGTCTCTGTCACGCTGACTTCAGCGGACTCTTTCCCCGTCAGAGTACAGACGAAAAAAAACCGGCGTAAGCCGGCTTTTTTAACAAAGCGATAAACAACGGGCGATTAAGCCAGTTTGTTGATCTGTGCAGTCAGGTTTGATTTATAACGTGCAGCTTTGTTTTTGTGGATCAGACCTTTAGCGGCCTGACGATCCACGAGTGGTTGCATTTCATTGAATGCGTTCTGCGCAGCAGCTTTGTCGCCTGAAGCGATCGCCGCGTATACTTTCTTAACGAAGGTACGCATCATTGAGCGGCGGCTAGCGTTATGCTTGCGGCGTTTCTCAGATGTTACGGCGCGTTTCTTAGCTGATTTGATATTAGCCAAGGTCCAACTCCCAAATGTGTTCTATAGAGACAAATCAAAGGCCGAGGACTATGCCCTTCTAACCTGATTTTGTCAATGGATTTGTGCAAATAAGCGTCGCTCTATGAGCAGCACTCGGTTACGTATTTGATGGCGCAAGATTCTACCAGCTTCCCCTCGCTGAATACAGTATTTCGCGACAAAATTCTTAACATGCGCATCTGCAACAGGAAATGCAGCACCTAAAGCATGAAAGGCGTGCTGACGGGTTAACCTGAGTCGCTTTCAAGGGTATAATCCGCCGATTTCCACCGGTTTGGGCCAGCCATGAAGTTTATCCGCGGTATTCATAATCTTAACGAGCAGCATCGCGGCTGCGTTCTGACCATTGGTAATTTCGATGGCGTGCACCGCGGGCATCAGGCGCTGATGTCCCGGCTGTGTGAAGAGGGGCGTAAGCGTAATCTGCCGGTCGTGGTCATGGTGTTTGAGCCACAGCCGCTGGAGCTGTTTGCCGGTGATAAAGCCCCGGCACGCCTGACGCGCCTGCGTGAAAAACTGCGCTATATGGCTGAAGCCGGCGTCGATAAAGTGCTGTGTGTGCGGTTCGACCGTCGCTTCGCAGCCCTGTCCGCCCAGCGTTTTATCAGTGACCTGCTGGTGGACAAGCTGGACGTAAAGTACCTCGCAGTAGGCGATGATTTCCGCTTCGGCGCTGGTCGCCAGGGGGATTTCCTGTTATTACAGAAAGCCGGTGCGGAGTATGGTTTTGAGGTCGTGAGCACCGAAACCTTCTGTGACGGCGGGAAGCGAATCAGCAGCACCGCCGTGCGTCAGGCGCTGGCCGCAGATGATTTAGCGCTGGCGCAGTCGCTGTTAGGTCATCCATTCACCATTTCCGGCCGCGTCGTGCACGGTGATGCACTGGGACGCACGCTGGGTTTCCCCACTGCGAACCTTCCTTTACGCCGCAGCGTCTCACCGGTGAAAGGGGTCTATGCGGTGGAGGTACAGGGTCTGACGCCTGAGCCACTGCCGGGTGTTGCCAATATCGGCACTCGCCCGACCGTAAAAGGTTTACGCCAGCAGCTTGAAGTTCACCTGCTCGACATCAATATGGATCTCTATGGTCGTCACATTGATGTGGTGCTGAAACAGAAAATACGAAACGAGCAGCGCTTTGCCTCACTGGAGGCGTTGAAAGAACAAATTGCGAACGATGTGGTAACGGCCCGGCAGTTCTTTGGGCTGCTTTAACCTGAGCGAAAAACGGAATCGAGAATCTGATGAGTGACTATAAATCTACCCTGAATTTGCCGGAAACGGGATTCCCGATGCGTGGCGATCTGGCCAAACGCGAACCGGGAATGTTGCAACGCTGGTATGCCGACAACCTGTACGGCATCATCCGCGAAGCCAAAAAAGGGAAAAAAACCTTTATCCTGCATGATGGCCCTCCGTATGCGAACGGCAGCATTCATATTGGTCACTCTGTTAACAAGATTCTGAAAGACATTATCGTTAAGTCGAAAGGCATGGCGGGTTATGACTCGCCATATGTGCCGGGCTGGGACTGTCACGGTCTGCCAATCGAACACAAAGTTGAGCAGATGATCGGCAAGCCAGGCGAGAAAGTCACCGCCGCTGAATTCCGTGCCGCGTGCCGCAAGTACGCTGCTGAACAGGTTGAAGGCCAGAAGGCCGACTTTATCCGCCTGGGCGTGCTGGGCGACTGGGATCGTCCTTACCTGACCATGGATTTCGGCACCGAAGCCAACATCATCCGTGCGCTGGGTAAAATCATCGGCAACGGCCACCTGCATAAAGGCGCGAAGCCAGTGCACTGGTGCCTGGATTGCCGTTCAGCCTTAGCAGAAGCGGAAGTCGAGTATTACGACAAAACGTCACCGTCAATTGATGTGATGTTCAACGCCATCGATGCCGACGCGGTGCGTCAGGCATTTGGCGTAGCACAGGTCAATGGCCCAATCTCACTGGTGATCTGGACAACGACGCCGTGGACATTACCAGCTAACCGCGCCATCTCTCTGCATCCTGAATTTGAGTACCAGTTGATCCAGATCGAGGGCCGTGCCCTGATCCTGGCGAAAGAGCTGGTTGAGAGCGTCATGAAGCGCGCCGGTGTCAGCGAATGGCAGGTACTGGGCGAATGTCAGGGCGCTGCGCTGGAGCTGCAGAAATTCCAGCATCCGTTCCTGGCGCTGGCGTCGCTGGTGGTGCTGGGCGATCACGTGACGCTGGACGCGGGTACTGGTGCAGTTCACACCGCTCCAGGCCACGGTCCGGATGACTATGTCATCGGTCAGAAATATGGCATCGAAACGGCGAATCCGGTCGGACCGGATGGCACTTATCTGCCAGGCACATATCCGACGCTGGATGGGATTAACGTCTTTAAAGCTAACGACATGATCGTTGAGCTGCTGAAAGAGAAGGGCGCGCTGCTGCACGTTGAGAAACTGCTGCACAGCTACCCGCACTGCTGGCGCCATAAAACGCCGATCATCTTCCGCGCCACGCCGCAATGGTTCATCAGCATGGATCAGAAAGGACTGCGTGCGCAGTCGCTGAAAGAGATCAAAGGCGTACAGTGGATCCCGGACTGGGGCCAGGCGCGTATCGAATCGATGGTAGCGAACCGTCCTGACTGGTGTATCTCCCGTCAGCGTACGTGGGGCGTCCCAATGGCGCTGTTCGTTCATAAAGAGAGCGAAGAGCTGCACCCGGACACGCTGGCGCTGATGGAGAAAGTGGCGCAGCGCGTTGAGCAGGATGGCATTCAGGCCTGGTGGGATCTCGACCCGCGCGAACTGATGGGCGACGATGCCGATCATTACGTTAAAGTGCCGGATACGCTGGATGTCTGGTTTGACTCCGGTTCTACCAGCTACTCCGTGGTGGATGCGCGTCCTGAATTTGGCGGACATGCGCCTGATCTCTATCTGGAAGGCTCCGATCAGCATCGCGGCTGGTTTATGTCCTCGCTGATGATCTCCACGGCGATGAAGGGCAAAGCGCCTTATCGTCAGGTACTGACGCACGGTTTCACCGTGGATGGTCAGGGCCGCAAGATGTCGAAGTCGATCGGCAACACCGTTGCACCGCAGGATGTGATGAACAAACTGGGCGCCGATATTCTGCGTCTGTGGGTGGCCTCAACCGACTACTCGGGTGAAATGGCGGTCTCCGATGAGATCCTCAAGCGCTCTGCCGATGCCTATCGTCGTATCCGTAACACCGCGCGTTTCCTGCTGGCTAACCTCAGCGGCTTCAACCCGGCCACCGATCTGGTGAAACCGGAAGAGATGGTGGTGGTGGATCGCTGGGCAGTGGGTCGCGCACAGGCGGCACAGGCCGATATCGTTGCCTCTTACGAGAACTACGATTTCCACGAAGTGATCCAGCGTCTGATGCAGTTCTGCTCAATTGAGATGGGCAGCTTCTATCTCGACATCATCAAGGATCGTCAGTACACCGCGAAAGGCGATGGCCTGGCGCGTCGCAGCTGTCAGACCGCGCTGTGGCATATCGTCGAAGCGCTGGTACGCTGGATGGCACCGATCATGTCCTTTACAGCGGATGAGATCTGGGGCTACCTGCCAGGCGAACGTGCACAGTATGTCTTCACCGAAGAGTGGTATCAGGGTCTGTTTGGCCTGGCAGAAGATGAAGCGCTGAATGACGCCTACTGGGCTGAGCTGCTGAAAGTGCGTGGCGAAGTGAACAAGGTGATCGAGCAGGCGCGTGCGGATAAACGTATCGGTGGCGCACTGGAAGCGACGGTGACGCTCTATGCCGATCCGGAACTGGCTGCTAAGCTGCAGGCGCTGGGCAATGAGCTGCGTTTTGTGCTGCTGACCTCTGGCGCACAGGTAGCGGATTACGCACTGGCGAATGACGAAGCGCAGCAGAGTGAGCTGCTGAAAGGTCTGAAAATCGCGCTGCACAAGGCGGAAGGCGAGAAATGTCAGCGCTGCTGGCATTACACTACCGACGTCGGACAGAATCCTGAGCATGCTGAGGTCTGTGGTCGTTGTTACACTAACGTAGCCGGTGACGGCGAACAGCGTGAATTTGCCTGATGCGTAAACCTATTTTATCAACCGGATTGCGCTGGCTGTGGCTGGTGCTGGTGGTGATTGTTGTCGACTTCGCCAGTAAGCAGTGGGTGATGAACAACATGATGCTGCATGAAACCCAGCCGCTGATGCCTTATCTGAATCTGTTCTACGCGCACAACTACGGCGCGGCGTTCAGTTTCCTGGCGGACAAAGGCGGCTGGCAGCGCTGGTTCTTTGCCGGTATTGCGCTGGCTATCGTGATCTCGCTGGTGGTGATGATGTACCGCAATCACGCCAGCCAGAAGATGGCTAACATCGCCTATGCTCTGATCATCGGCGGCGCGATAGGCAATTTGTTCGATCGCTCATACCATGGCTTTGTGGTCGATTTTATCGATTTCTATGTCGGTAACTGGCACTTCGCTACATTTAATATCGCTGACTGCGGCATCTGTATCGGTGCGGCATTGGTGGTGCTGGAGGGCTTTTTCAGCCCGAACGGCAAACAGGCTAAACAGAAAGGGTAAGTGATGACTGAGTGCGTACAGCGCGAAAGCGCGGTGTTGGTGCATTTTACGCTGAAGCTGGAAGATGGCTCGACGGCGGAATCGACCCGTGCAAACGGCAAGCCCGCGCTGTTCCGTCTCGGTGATGGCAGCCTCTCTGCAGCACTTGAGCAGGCACTGCTGGGGCTGAAAGCGGGTGAAACTAAACAGTTTACCCTGGAACCGGACGACGCCTTTGGCGGCGTCAGCCCTGACCTGATCCAGTATTTCTCGCGTCGGGACTTTATCGATGCGGGTGAGCCGGAAGTGGGAGCCATCATGCTGTTCAGCGGCATGGGCGGCAGTGAAATGCCTGGCGTGATCCGTGAAATCTCCGGTGACTCTATCACTGTGGATTTCAACCATCCGCTGGCAGGTCGTCGTATTCAGTTTGATGTAGAGGTGCTGGAAATCGATCCCGCACTGGAGGCCAACGATGCAAATCCTGTTAGCTAATCCGCGCGGCTTCTGCGCTGGCGTTGATCGTGCCATCAGTATTGTTGAGCGCGCGCTGGAGATGTATGGCGCGCCCATCTACGTCCGTCACGAAGTGGTGCATAACCGTTATGTGGTAAACAGCCTGCGTGAGCGCGGTGCCATCTTCATTGAAGAGATCAGTGAAGTGCCGGATAACGCGATTCTGATCTTCTCCGCGCACGGTGTTTCTCAGGCAGTGCGTGCCGAAGCTAAAGCGCGCAATCTGACTATGCTGTTCGACGCCACCTGTCCGCTGGTGACCAAGGTGCATATGGAAGTGGCACGCGCCAGCCGTAAAGGCGTTGAGGCAATACTGATTGGTCATGCGGGGCATCCGGAAGTCGAAGGCACCATGGGGCAGTACAACAACCCTAATGGCGGCATGTATCTGGTGGAGTCACCGGAAGATGTCTTCAGACTGACCGTCAAAGACGAAAACAATCTGAGCTTCATGACGCAGACCACGCTGTCGGTGGATGACACCTCTGACATCATTGATGCTTTGCGCCAGCGCTTCCCGGCGATTATCGGGCCGCGTAAAGATGATATCTGCTACGCCACCACCAACCGTCAGGAAGCCGTTCGTACGCTGGCGAAAGATGCGGAAGTGGTGCTGGTGGTAGGGTCGAAGAACTCCTCGAACTCCAACCGTCTGGCCGAACTGGCACAGCGTGCCGGTAAGCTGGCGAAGCTGATCGACTCTGCGGATGATATTCAGGAAGAGTGGGTAAAAGGCGTAGCCTGTATTGGTGTAACCGCGGGTGCCTCGGCCCCCGATATTCTGGTGCAGCAGGTGATCCAGCGACTGCGTGAGCTGGGTGGCGAAGCGGCGATTGAGCTGATTGGTCGTGAAGAGAATATCGTCTTCGAAGTGCCAAAAGAGCTACGTGTCGACGTACGCAACGTGCAGTAGCGTTCTGATTTATCTGCTAAAAAGGCCGACTCTGTTCGGCCTTTTTTGTTTTTTTGGTCAGACAGAAAAGACTGTTGTTTGCGGGCGTAATTGCTTTTACTGATAATCACAGGCGGCTGGCATAAAATTCTTATTATCACGGATTAATAGTGGCGTGACTGTTAACTCGTCGTTAACCTGATGACGCTTTGTATGCATAGATTTGCTTTAGGAATGAATAAATATGAACACTATCCGGATTGCTATTGTGGGCGCGCCGGGCCGAATGGGCCGTAATCTGATTCAGGCGACACAGCAGGCAGAGGGCGTAGAACTGGGTGCAGCACTGGTACGCCCGGGTTCATCGCTGACGGGCAGCGACGCTGGTGAATTAGCAGGCATCGGGAAGAATGGCATCCTCATCGCAGACGATTTACGCGCGGTGATTAACGACTTTGATGTGTTGATCGACTTCACCCGGCCGGAAGGCACGCTGGAGTATATGGCGATCTGCCGTGAGCAGGGTAAAGCGATGGTCATTGGCACCACCGGTTTTGATGAGGCAGGCAAAGCGGCCATTCGTGCGGCGGCGGAAGATATCGCCATCGTGTTCGCCGCTAACTTCAGTGTGGGGGTTAACCTGGTGCTGAAGCTGCTGGAGAAGGCCGCTAAAGTGATGGGCGAGTATGCGGACATTGAGATCGTTGAAGCGCACCACCGTCATAAAGTGGATGCGCCGTCTGGCACCGCGCTGGCGATGGGGGAGGCAATAGCCGACGCGATGCAGTGGAAACTGGATGAGCATGCAGTCTATACACGTGAAGGCCATACGGGTGAACGCCAGCCACAGACCATCGGTTTTGCGACGGTGCGCGCAGGTGACATCGTCGGTGAGCATACGGCGATGTTTGCAGATATTGGCGAGCGGGTAGAGATTACCCACAAGGCTTCGAGCCGTATGACCTTTGCAAATGGCGCAGTTAAGTCGGCTTTATGGTTGAAAGATAAGAAATCAGGGCTTTACGATATGCGCGATGTGCTGGATTTGTCGATGTTGTAAGTGTTGTGAACCATCGTGATGTGGTTATTTCAATCGTTAATAACTTGATTGAAAAGGGGCAATGATTTCATTGCCCTTAATTTTATCTAAAAACCAGGGTTAGGATGTAATATTCTGCTCTGACGCTTATTTTTATCCATTTACGTCCTTTTATTACCCGGCTGGATGCTATTTTTGACCATTTGGTCAAAAATAAAGAGGCGGTTGCGCTAATTTAGTTTTTAGGCTGCCTGGCAAACGATTATTTAGCCGAGTTTTCCCCTCTTTTTGCCGCTCATGCCCGTTTTTTTTCTCATAAGGCAGATAAGTATGAAAAAATTCCACTGCAGGGTAGACAATGACCAGGGCGATCATTAGAATGCGCGCAATTTGCCAAAAATCGACAATTCAGGCGGTTTTTGCATTGATTCAGGCGGCTATTTTGAATTAATATGCAGATATATTGACTGTTTATTCCCTGGAGGATGTTTTGATCAAGTCAGCAATCCTGGTTCTGGAAGACGGAACCCAATTCCACGGTCGGGCCATAGGGGCAACAGGATCGGCAGTGGGAGAAGTCGTTTTCAACACTTCAATGACCGGTTATCAAGAAATCCTCACTGATCCTTCCTATTCCCGCCAAATCGTCACTCTCACTTATCCCCATATCGGTAATGTCGGTGCTAATGCCGCCGACGAAGAATCCAGCCAGATTCATGCGCAGGGCCTGGTTATTCGTGACCTGCCGCTGATTGCCAGCAACTTCCGTAGCGAAGAGGGCTTATCTGCTTACCTGCAGCGCAACAACATCGTGGCGATTGCCGATATTGATACCCGCAAGCTGACGCGCCTGCTGCGTGAGAAAGGGGCGCAGAACGGCTGCATCATTGCGGGCGACAATCCGGATGCTGCGCTGGCGCTGCAAAAAGCCCAGGCGTTTCCGGGACTGAAAGGAATGGATCTGGCGAAAGAGGTCTGCACTACGGAGACTTACAGCTGGCAGCAGGGCAGCTGGACGCTGGACGCGGGTCTGCCAGAGCAGGCTACTGCGGAGTCGCTGCCTTATCATGTAGTGGCTTACGATTACGGCGCTAAGCGCAACATCCTGCGCATGCTAGTCGATCGCGGCTGTCGTCTGACCGTGGTTCCGGCACAGACACCTGCCGAAGAGGTTCTGAAGCTAAGTCCTGACGGCATTTTCCTCTCCAACGGTCCCGGTGACCCGGAGCCGTGCGACTACGCGATCAGCGCGATTCAGTCCTTCCTGAAGACAGAGATTCCGGTGTTCGGTATCTGCCTGGGGCATCAGCTGCTGGCGCTGGCCAGCGGGGCTAAGACCGTGAAGATGAAGCTCGGCCACCACGGCGGCAACCATCCGGTGAAAGATCTCGAAAAAAACCGCGTGATGATTACCGCGCAGAACCACGGTTTTGCGGTCGATGAGAACAATCTGCCTGCGAACCTGCGTGTCACCCACATTTCGTTGTTCGATAAAACGGTGCAGGGCATTCATCGCACTGATAAGCCTGCATTCAGCTTCCAGGGACACCCGGAAGCCAGCCCGGGTCCGGGTGATGCCGCACCGCTGTTTGACCACTTTATTGAATTGATTGACGCATTCCGTCTGCAAGCGAAGTAATCAGGAGCTAATACATGCCAAAACGTACAGACCTAAAATCCATCCTGATTCTTGGTGCCGGTCCGATTGTGATCGGCCAGGCCTGCGAATTTGACTATTCCGGTGCGCAGGCGTGTAAAGCGCTGCGTGAAGAGGGTTACCGCGTCATTCTGGTAAACTCGAACCCGGCGACGATCATGACCGACCCGGAAATGGCCGATGCGACCTACATTGAGCCGATTCACTGGGAAGTGGTGCGCAAAATCATCGAAAAAGAGCGCCCGGATGCGGTATTGCCAACGATGGGCGGACAGACAGCGCTGAACTGTGCGCTGGAGCTGGAGCGTCATGGCGTGCTGGAAGAGTTTGGCGTCACGATGATTGGCGCGACGGCTGATGCGATCGACAAAGCGGAAGATCGTCGTCGCTTCGACGTGGCGATGAAAAGCATCGGTCTGGATACCGCGCGCTCCGGCATTGCGCACACCATGGAAGAAGCGCTGGCCGTGGCAGAAGATGTTGGCTTCCCGTGCATTATCCGTCCCTCATTTACTATGGGCGGAACCGGTGGCGGCATCGCCTACAACCGCGAAGAGTTTGAAGAGATTTGCGAACGCGGTCTCGACCTCTCACCAACCAATGAGCTGCTGATTGATGAGTCGCTGATTGGCTGGAAAGAGTATGAGATGGAAGTAGTGCGCGATAAAAACGACAACTGCATCATCGTCTGCTCAATTGAAAACTTCGATGCGATGGGGATCCACACCGGTGACTCCATCACGGTGGCACCTGCCCAGACGCTGACCGACAAAGAGTATCAGATCATGCGTAACGCCTCGCTGGCGGTACTGCGTGAAATCGGTGTTGAGACCGGTGGCTCCAACGTGCAGTTCTCGGTTAACCCGAAAGATGGCCGCCTGATTGTCATTGAGATGAACCCACGCGTGTCGCGCTCTTCGGCGCTGGCGTCAAAAGCGACTGGCTTCCCGATTGCTAAAGTGGCGGCCAAACTGGCAGTCGGCTACACCCTCGACGAGCTGATGAACGATATCACTGGCGGTTTAACGCCAGCTTCGTTTGAACCGTCAATCGACTACGTCGTCACCAAGATCCCGCGTTTCAACTTTGAGAAATTTGCCGGTGCCAACGATCGCCTGACCACGCAGATGAAATCGGTGGGTGAAGTGATGGCGATTGGCCGTACTTTCCAGGAGTCCATGCAGAAAGCGCTGCGCGGCCTGGAAGTCGGCGCTAACGGTTTTGACCCGAAAGTGCACCTTGATGACCCGGAAGCGTTAACCCGCATCCGCCGCGAGCTGAAAGATGCCGGTTCAGACCGCATCTGGTACATCGCTGATGCATTCCGTGCCGGTATGTCAGTAGATGGCGTGTTCAATCTGACCAACATTGACCGCTGGTTCCTGGTGCAGATTGAAGAGCTGGTACGGCTGGAAGATCAGGTGGCAAGCGAAGGGGTGAATAGCCTGGATGCCACGTTCCTGCGTACTCTGAAGCGTAAAGGCTTTGCCGATGCGCGGCTGGCGACGCTGGCAGGTGTGGCTGAGAGCGAAATCCGCAAGCTGCGTCAGCAGTTTAACCTGCATCCGGTTTATAAGCGGGTGGATACCTGTGCCGCCGAGTTCGCGACGAATACGGCCTATATGTACTCCACCTATGAGGAGGAGTGCGAAGCCAACCCGAGTCCGGATCGTGAAAAAATCATGATTCTGGGTGGTGGGCCAAACCGTATCGGTCAGGGGATCGAATTCGACTACTGCTGCGTTCATGCCGCTCTGGCGCTGCGTGAAGATGGTTACCAGACCATTATGGTGAACTGTAACCCGGAAACGGTCTCGACCGATTACGACACCTCTGACCGCCTCTACTTTGAGCCGGTCACGCTGGAAGATGTGCTGGAGATTGTGCGCATCGAGCAGCCAAAAGGCGTCATCGTACAGTATGGCGGTCAGACCCCGCTGAAACTGGCGCGTGCGCTGGAAGCCGCAGGCGTACCGGTTATCGGCACCAGCCCGGATTCTATTGACCGTGCGGAAGACCGTGAACGTTTCCAGCAGGCGGTTGATCGCCTGAAACTGAAGCAACCAGCTAACGCCACGGTAGCGACGCTGGAGCAGGCAGTCGAGAAAGCGGCTGGCCTGGGTTATCCGCTGGTGGTGCGTCCTTCTTATGTGCTGGGTGGCCGTGCCATGGAGATCGTCTACGACGAGATCGACCTCAGACGTTACTTCCAGACGGCAGTCTCGGTTTCCAATGATGCGCCGGTACTGCTGGATCGCTTCCTGGATGATGCTGTCGAAGTGGATGTGGATGCGATTTGCGACGGTGAGCGGGTGCTGATTGGCGGCATTATGGAACACATTGAGCAGGCTGGTGTTCACTCCGGTGACTCCGCCTGTTCACTGCCGGCCTACACGCTGAATCAGGAGATTCAGAATGTGATGCGCCAGCAGGTTGAGAAACTGGCGTTTGAGCTGAACGTTCGTGGCCTGATGAACGTTCAGTTCGCGGTGAAAGACAACGAAGTCTATCTGATCGAAGTGAACCCACGTGCAGCGCGTACCGTTCCGTTCGTCTCTAAAGCGACCGGTGTACCGCTGGCGAAAGTGGCTGCGCGCGTGATGGCAGGTAAAACACTGGCAGAGCAGGGCGTGACGGAAGAGGTGATCCCGCCTTACTACTCGGTCAAAGAAGTGGTGCTGCCGTTCAACAAGTTCCAGGGCGTTGACCCGATTCTGGGTCCAGAAATGCGCTCAACTGGTGAAGTCATGGGTGTGGGCCGCACGTTCGCTGAGGCGTTCTCCAAAGCGATGCTGGGTGCCCAGAGCAATATGAAGAAGTCAGGCCGTGCGCTGCTGTCTGTGCGTGAAGGCGACAAGAAACGTATCGTCGACCTGGCCGCGAAGCTGCAGAAGTTTGGTTTCGAACTGGATGCGACTCACGGCACCGCGGTGGTGCTGGGCGAAGCGGGCATCAACCCGCGCCTGGTCAACAAGGTGCATGAAGGACGTCCGCACATTCAGGACCGCCTGAAGAATGGCGAGTATAGCTACATCGTCAATACAACGGCGGGTCGTCAGGCGATTGAAGATTCGAAGCTGATTCGCCGCAGCGCACTGCAGTATAAAGTGCATTACGACACCACGCTGAACGGCGGCTTCGCCACCGCGATGGCGCTGAATGCAGACCCGACGGAACAGGTTATCTCCGTTCAGGAAATGCATGCCCAGATAAAGGCGATGTAAGGTAATGTAATGTGAAAAACGGCTCCTTCGGGAGCCGTTTTTTTTGCCACTTCTCTGGCGATAATCCGAAATTGAGGTCCAGGAAGAGTCTGGAGTTTGCGTTAAAGTAACTGATTTGGCTTAATTTTTTAGCTATAGGTGCGAATAACGCCGGTTCGCACAAATTTATAAGATAAACACTTCCTGTGCGGATTTTTCGCCAGTACTATGCCTGCCGCTCATCACTGGAGCGTATCAGGACATAAATAAAAAATGAAAATGCGTACTTTTTCTCTGAGTGCAGTGGCTGCACTGATGGCTATTCTTCCTTTCGCCAGCCAGGCGGAAATTACCCTGTTGAAACAGGATCCGCAGGCGGGCGATCCACTTAGCCGTCTTACCCTGAATGTTGGCGGCAGCATCCGTGCTCAGGTCAATCATCAGACCGGCGTGGATGACAAATCCTACAAGCGCGACGGTTTCGATGGTGGCACCCGTTTCCGTTTTGGCGCTGACTATTACCTGTTTGATGACGTGAGCTGGATCAGCTACTACGAGCTGGGTGTTAACGTACCGGCGGTGTTCAGCTGGGATCGTCACTATGCCGATGGTGCCAATAACACCACGCGTCGCCAGCTCTACACCGGTCTGAAAAGCAAAACCTGGGGTCAGCTTACCTTTGGTCAGCAGAACAGCGTCTATTATGACACCGTGGGCGCCAAAACGGATATCTGGGATTACGACATGATCGGCCAGGCACCGGGCAACGGAATCAACGGCGACTACGATGGATCTTACCGTTCACGTAAGCAGCTGAAGTACAAAAACAGCTTCGGCGACGCGGATATCTACGCTTCTTATCTGTTCGAAGATAACGAGTATCTGCCAGGCAACGGCCTGCGCTATAAGCGCAAAGGCGGCGGCTCACTGGGCGTGGATTACCACATCACTGAGGATCTGAGCTGGGGCACGGCGTGGAACTACACTCGCGCGGCGATGCGTAATCCGAACAACGGCGACAGCCGCGATTACGACCAGAACATCTACGGCACCGCACTGAGCTGGACACCAGGCAACTGGACGCTGTCAGCCGGTGGCGGCTGGTATCAGAACTTCATGACCACCAAACGCAAAGATGTGCATGACTACTTTGCTGGCGATGCGTGGGGCATTGAATATTTCGCTGGTTACAAGATCCCGGTGGCGCAGTACGGTCTGAAAGCCATCCAGCCTTATGTCATGGGTGACCGCATCGAGTATGCGACTGGCCGTGATTACCAGCGCATCGACAACGGTCTGGGTGTGACGCTGTTCCTCGACTACGGTTTCCGTGTTGATTACGAACATGTCTTTACCTCCAGCACCGATAACCTGGGTGATATGAATCTGGTGCGTCTGCGCTACGACTTCTGATAACCCTGACGGCTCCTGCGGGAGCCGTTTTCTTTTGCGCACGCTTTTTGTGCCAGCCTGAGGCCAGTCGCTGGCGCGCTGCGGCAAACTGACGCGATTACGCGGTGAAAAACGCTGCACAGGCCGCGAAAAACGGCATCATGAAAAGCTTTACGCAAATAGATCTTTCCCCCTATCGACGAAAGTTTCACCTTTACGTATCATGGCGCCAATTTTTTTCAGTGAGTGGTTAACATGATTAGTCTTATCGCGGCATTAGCAGCAGATCGCATTATTGGAATGGAGAACGCCATGCCGTGGGACCTGCCTGCAGATCTGGCGTGGTTCAAGTGCAATACGCTGAAGAAACCGGTGATTATGGGGCGATTGACCTTTGAATCCATTGGCCGTCCGTTACCTGGACGACTGAACATTGTTGTCAGCAGTAAGCCAGGCACCACAGAAGGCGTGACCTGGGTTACGTCGCTGGATGAGGCGTTACAGGCAGCCGGAGACGCTGAGGAGATCATGGTGATTGGCGGTGGCCGCGTCTATGAGCAGATGCTGAAGCGTGCCGATCGTCTTTATCTGACGCACATTGATGCGGAAGTAGAAGGTGATACGCAGTTCCCGGATTACGAGCCGGACGAATGGCAGTCCACTTTCAGCGAATTCCACGACGCTGATGAGCAGAACTCTCACAGCTACTGTTTTGAGATCCTCGACCGTCGCCGTTAATCCTCTTTCCGCCTGGCTGTAACCTGGCTGTCATCTCTGTTCATTAGCATTGCTTCTTTTCTGGGATCGTCATAAAGGAAGCAATCAATAATGAAAACCGAACTCTCCGCATTAAGCACTGACCGCCTTCGTGATCCACATCGTCGTAAATTTCTTGCCGGTTCCGGCGCGATAGGGCTGACCGGCTTTCTCAGCGGCAGCCTCACGCTTTCAGGAAACGTACTGGCGCAGACAAAGCCTGCCGGCAGCCCACTGCTGGGCTTTCAGGCGATTGCCGCATCTACGGCCGATGAGGTTGTGGTCGCACCGGGCTATCGTGCTGACGTGCTGATCTCCTGGGGTGATCCGCTGGTGAATGGCGCGGTCGCGTTTGACCCGCACGGCAACAATAGCGCAGAAGATCAGGAAAAGCAGTTCGGTGACAACAACGATGGGATGAGCTTCTTCGCGATTAATGACCAGCGTGGCGTGATGGCGATTAACAATGAATACGTGAACGAGCCGACGCTATTTGCCCACGGCGGCAGTAAAGCGACCAGCCTGGAAGATGTCAAAAAGTCGCAGGCGGCGCACGGTATCTCCATCGTTGAAGTCAAACGGGGTGAGGACAATCGCTGGCAGGTGGTACGTCCTTCTGACTATAACCGCCGCATTACCGCCAATACCCCGATGCGCTTCTCCGGTCCGGCCGCAGGGGATAAAGCGCTGCAGACTGCGGCCGATCCGCAGGGAATGAATGTCCTGGGCACCTTTGGTAACTGCGCCAACGGCAAAACGCCGTGGGGCACCTATCTCACCTGTGAAGAGAACTACGATACCTACTTTGGTACCCATCAGGCCGACTTTACCCCGACCCCACAGCAGAAGCGCTATACCCTGAATGCCGCCGAGCCGGAGCGCAACTGGTCTGACTTTGATCCCCGCTTCGATATCGCTAAGAATCCCAACGAATTCAACCGTCACGGCTGGATCGTCGAAATCGATCCTTTCGATCCTCACTCCGTGCCGGTAAAGCGGACCGCGCTGGGCCGCTTTAAGCACGAGAATGCCGCCGTGACGGTCGCGAAAACCGGCCAGCTGGTGGTTTATATGGGCGACGACGAGCGCGGCGAATATATCTATAAATATGTCTCCGACGACAAGGTCATCCCGGATGATGCTAAAGCCAATCACGGACTGCTGGATAAGGGCACGCTCTATGTGGCGCAGTTCAACGGTGATGCGCAGGGCACACCGCTGAAAGGCACCGGGCGCTGGCTGGCGCTGAAGTGGGGCGAAAATGGACTCACCGCTGAAAAGGGATTCAATAGCCAGGCAGATGTTTTGATCAATGCGCGTGCGGCGGCCGATGTCGTTAACGCCACGCGGATGGACCGGCCCGAGTGGATTGCCGTTAACCCACACGATGGTCGTGCCTACTGCACGCTGACCAACAACAACAAGCGCGGGAATGAAGGCATGCCGGTCAATGCAGCGAATCCGCGGCCAAAAAATATTTACGGTCAGATTATCCGCTGGGATGAGAAGGGCGATGCCACTGCACAGACCTTTGAGTGGGATATCTATGCCTTGTGCGGCAACCCGATAGCACATCCTGAAGGGGTTTATCGCGGCACACCTAACATCACGGCGGAGAACACCTTCAACAGCCCGGATGGCCTGGGATTTGATGCGCAGGGGCGCTTGTGGATCCTGACCGACGGCAAGTACAGTAACAAAGAGGATTATCAGGGGCAGGGGAATAATCAGATGCTGGTGGGAGATCCTGACAGTGGAGAGATCCGCCGGTTTATGGTCGGCCCCAAATCGTGCGAGCTTACCGGTATTACCTTCACGCCCGACTACAAAACGCTGTTCGTGAATGTGCAGCATCCCGGTGAAGAGGGTGACTCACACTTTCCCAATAACAGCCCGCGTCCACGTTCGTCGGTGATCATGATCACCCGCGAAGATGGCGGCATTATCGGTGCATAAAACAGGATGCTGGCCTGACTGACCAGCATCGCCGTTATAACGCAGGCGGTGCGAGACTGTCGCTGGAGGCCAGCGCTTGTTCGCGATTGGAAGGCTGCACGACATAACGCTGACCTTCCCAGTGCAGCAGGGTCAGCGTTCCGCCCCAGCAGCAGCCGGTATCCAGACCGATAATGCCGTCTGGTGTCCCTTTGCCTTCCAGTGATGCCCAGTGACCAAACACGATGGTGTAGTCACGTGCAACCGGCCCCTCGATGTTAAACCAGGGTTTCAGCGGCGGAAGGGCGGATTCAGGGGCATCTTTGCAGATCATGTCCAGCTGACCGTTGGGGAAGCAGTAACGCATGCGCGTCAGGGCGTTGGTGCTAAAGCGCAGACGCGCCAGGCCGGTCAAATCCTCACTCCAGTTGTTCGGCATATCGCCATACATGGCATCCAGGAACAGCGGATAACTGTCGCTGGCGAGAACCGCTTCCACTTCACGCGCACACTTTTTCGCGGTTTCGATATCCCACTGCGGTGTGATACCGGCGTGGCCCATCACCAGTTTTTTCTCTTCATCAACCTGTAATAGCGGCTGACGACGTAGCCAGTTGATCAGCTCATCTGCATCGTCCGCTTCGAGCAGGGGGGTCAGGCGATCTTTAGGCTTGTTACGGCTGATCCCGGCGTAAACCGCCAGCAGATGCAAATCGTGATTGCCCAGCACCAGACGTACCGCGTCACCCAGCGATTTCACGTAGCGCAGGACGTCAAGGGAGCCTGGACCGCGTGCCACCAGGTCGCCGGTCAGCCACAGCGTATCCTGCTCAGGATTGAAATCGACCTGTTGCAGCAACGCACGTAATTCATCGTAGCAACCGTGAACATCGCCAATCAGGTATGTGCTCATAACGTTTTATCCATCAGGAAGGTGCCCGATTTAACGGGCAAAAAGCGTGTAAATCAATGAATGTGGGTCTGAATGGCGAGGCGGAACACCGGGATCTCGACGTGGAAGGTATCACCCTGTTCGTCGACCATCACGTAATGTCCCTGCATGGTGCCCATCGGCGTTTCGATCACCGCACCGCTGGTGTACTGAAATTCATTACCAGGCGCAATACATGGCTGTTCACCGACCACGCCTTCACCCTGAACCTCCGTTTCGCGGCCGTTACCATTGGTAATCAGCCAGTAACGTCCCAGCAGTTGCACAGCGGAACGGCCCAGATTGCGTATCGTAATGGTATAGGCGAAGACGTAGCGATCGTCATCCGGTGAGGATTGTGAGGCGACGTACTGGCTTTGCACATGGACGGAGACGCGGGCCGTTTCACTCATGACTTACTCCTGCGATTTTCCCTGATGATTGGCCAGCCAGTTCGCCAGCTGACAATATTGCGCGACGGAGACGTTCTCGGCACGCAGGGTTGGATCTATGGATAACTCTTCCAGCGCACCGGCAGCCACCATGTGGCTCAGGCTGTTGCGCAGCGTTTTACGTCGCTGGCCGAACGCTTCAGTGGTAATGCGGCTCAGAATACGCACATCGCTGACCGGATATGGTGGCTCGGCATACGGCACCAGACGCACCACGGCAGAGTCTACTTTCGGTGGCGGTGTAAAAGAGTGCGGAGGCACTTCCAGCACCGGAATGACCTGGCAGTAATATTGCGCCATCACCGTCAGACGACCGTAGGTCTTACTACCCGGACCGGCGACCAGACGATTGACCACTTCTTTCTGCAGCATGAAGTGCATATCTTTGATCGAACCAGTATAGCTGAAAAGGTGGAACATCAGCGGGGTCGAAATATTGTACGGCAGGTTACCAAATACCCGCAGCGGCTGGCCTCTCTCCTGCGCCAGCGCGGCGAAGTCGAAGGTCATGGCATCCTGCTGGAAGATAGTCAGTTTAGGGCCAAGGAACGGATGCGTTTCCAGACGCGCAGCGAGGTCGCGGTCCAGCTCTATCACCGTTAATTTATCGAGGCGTTCGCCGACCGGTTCGGTCAGGGCACCCAGGCCCGGACCGATCTCTACCAGCGCTTCATCGCGCTGTGGATGGATGGCGGAGACAATGCTGTCGATAATGTACTGATCGTTCAGGAAGTTCTGCCCGAAACGTTTACGGGCATAGTGCCCCTGATGGACGCGATTATTCATTACTGCTCTTGATCATAGTGATGGCGAGGTTAAGCGCCGTGATGAAGCTGCCCGGTTCAGCCTGACCCAGACCAGCGAGTTCAAGCGCAGTGCCATGGTCAACTGAAGTCCGGATAAAGGGCAGGCCCAGGGTGATATTCACCGCCCGGCCAAACCCCTGGAATTTGAGTACCGGCAGGCCCTGGTCGTGATACATCGCCAGCACCGCATCGGCATATTGCAGATATTTAGGCTGAAAAAGGGTATCCGCAGGCAGCGGGCCGGTCAGGTTAATGCCCTGCTGACGCAGTTCATTGAGTGCCGGCGTGATGGTCTCGATCTCTTCCCGACCCATGTGGCCGCTTTCGCCCGCATGAGGATTAAGACCACAGACGTAAATATGCGGCTCGGCAATGGCAAACTTCTGCTGCAGATCACGATGCAGAATCGTAATCACTTCATGCAGACAGTCGCGGGTTACCGCAGCGGGGACATCTTTCAGCGGCAGATGGGTAGTTGCCAGTGCGACGCGCAGCTCTTCTGTCGCCAGCATCATCACGACACGATGGCCGCCCGCGCGATCGGCGAAGAATTCGGTATGGCCGGTAAAGGCGATGCCGGCATCATTGATGACGCCTTTGTGCACCGGGCCGGTAATCAGGGCAGTGAACTCACCATCGAGACAACCGTCACAGGCGCGCGCCAGGGTGGCCAGCACATAGTCGCTGTTGGCGACGCAAAGCTCGCCGGGCGTGACCGGCGCTGCCGTTTCGATGGGCAGGATAGTCAGCGTACCCGCCTGCTGCGGCAATGCTGCCATGCCAGGCTGATAGGGACGCAGGGTCAGCGGCAAACCGAGTTGTGCCGCACGCTGCTGCAACAGGGCAGGTGAGGCGCAGACTACCAGTTCAACCGGCCACGACTGCTGGGCCAGCTGAACAGTAAGATCGGGACCAATCCCGGCAGGTTCGCCGGGGGTGATCACTACACGGGCATTACTGCGCATTGCCATCCAGAATCTTCACGTAGGCACTGGCGCGTTGTTCCTGCATCCAGGTCTGTGCTTCTTCTGCGAACTTACGGTTAAACAGCATACGGTAAGCACGCTCTTTCTGGGCTGCATCGGTTTTATCCACCTGACGGGTATCCAGCAACTGAATCAGATGCCAGCCGAAAGAGGAGTGAACTGGCTGACTCGTCTGACCTTTTTTCAGGCGCAGCAGTGCGTCACGAAACGCCGGATCAAAGACTTCCGGAGAGGTCCAGCCGAGATCGCCGCCCTGGTTCGCCGAACCCGGGTCATCAGAGTACTGTTTGGCCGCCGCGGCGAAAGTGGTTTTGCCACTGCGGATGTCAGCCGCGATCTGTTCCAGCTGCGCGCGTGCCTGTTCATCTGTGAGAATCGGCGATGGCTTCAGCAGAATGTGACGCGAATGCACTTCGGTGACAGAGACATTTTTGCTCTCGCCACGCAGGTCATTCACTTTCAGGATATGGAAGCCGACACCTGAGCGAACGGGTCCGACGATATCGCCTTTTTTCGCGGTCGCCAGCGCCTGCGCAAACAGGGTTGGTAACTCTTCGATTTTGCCCCAGCCCATGTTGCCGCCTTTCAGCGCCTGAGAGTCAGCAGAGTAGGTTACGGCCATCTTGCCGAAGTCCGCGCCATTTTTCAGTTCGCCAACCAGCTGTTTCGCCAGTGTTTCCTGCTCATCAACCTGCTGCTGCGTCGGGTTTTCCGGCAGCGGCAGCAGAATATGGCTGACGTTCAGTTCTGTCCCCTGACTGTTCTGAGAACCGATCTGGTTAGCCAGCGTATCGACTTCCTGCGGCAGAATGGTGACGCGACGACGCACTTCGTTATTGCGCACTTCAGCAATGGTCATCTCTTTACGGATCTGAGAACGATAAACGCTGTAATTCATGCCGTCATAAGCCAGACGACTGCGCAACTGATCAAGGCTCATCCTGTTCTGCGCAGCGATGTTCTGAATCGCCTGGTCCAGTTGCTCGTCGCTGATCTGGATCCCCGCTTTTTCACCCATCTGCAGAATGATGTTGTCCATGATCTGACGTTCCAGAATCTGATGGCGCAACGTTTTATCATCCGGCAACTGCTGACCTGCCTGCTGGGCCTGAGATTTAACCGTGCCCATCATGCCGTCCACGTCACTCTCAAGAACCACGCCGTTATTGACCACGGCTGCAACTTTATCAACGACTTGTGGTGCTGCGAACGCGGTGTTAGCACTGATTGCCACACCAAGAATCAGCATTCTCCAGTTCTTCATACTTTATCCATTGTTGGTTCCGCACTGCGGGATTGCCTGTCAAACATCACAACATCAGAAAGCGGGCTGGTAAGGGATAATGCCCTGACGCAGCATATCGTTGGTGCCTAAGCCATAGTTAGAACTCAGACCACGCAGCTCAATGTTGAATGAGATTTGGTTGTCATATTTACTGTCGTTGTTTTCCCAGCCGTTAATTTTGCGTTCGTAACCGACCCGGATCGCGTAACAGCATGAACTGTATTGCAGTCCAACCAGCTGCGACGCCGGACGCGTGTTGCGGGTATCGTAGTAGTAAGCGCCTACCACGGACCATGCATCCGCAATCGGCCAGCTGGCCGTAGTGCCCACCTGTGAAATCCCGTTTTTAAAGATAGGATTTGTCACCAGCGCACTGTTGTTCAGCGCCGTTGCCACATATTCCGGGCTGCTGTAACGGTAGCTCAGTTGCACCATACGGTCGGCATCACGACGGTATTCCAGTACGGTATTGCCCTGGGAGACGTTGTCGAGTTTGGTGTCATATTGCAGCCCACCTCTGACGCCCCAGCGATCGCTGATTTTCCAGTATGTATCACCAGCCCAAATCAGGCTGCCGGTATCATCTTCTTTACTGGTTTGATTCACACCAGTACGAGAAGGGGTAAACGAGTAGATTTGACCCACAGAAACGTTAAAACGTTCAACCAGATCGGTATCATAAATACGCGAGGTGACACCGGTAGCCACTTCATTGGCTGACGCGATGCGATCCAGCCCGCTATAAGTACGGTCGCGGAACAGACCGGTGTAGTCGGTTTGCAGCAATGTTGAGTCGTAGGGATAGATATTGCTTTGATTGCGGTACGGGATATAGAGGTACTGTACGCGCGGTTCCAGCGTCTGGGTATAGCCCGCAGCCGAGTTCATATCGCGGTCAAACACCAGCCGTCCATCCACTTTAAACTGCGGCAGGGTACGGTTGACCGACTCATCCAGCTCGCCGCTCTGATCACCCCTGAGGCCATTGGCCGCATTATTATAGTAATCAACGTCAGTCTGCTGATAGTGGGTCGCCAGGAACTTCGCTTCGGTATCCAGACTGGCCCAGCCGTTTGACAGCGGCAGGTTCAGCGTCGGCTCAATGTGCAAACGGGTCGCTTCAGGGTAGTGATCGCTGACGTTGGTAAATTTCACCGCCTGAGCATAGATCCGGCCATCAAACGGGCCAATATCGTTCTGATAGAGATTAACGTCCAGCTGCGGCATCGCGCGGTAAACGTTATCGCTGCTGCTATTGCCGAATACCTGGAAATCTTTAGTGGAGAGCGTCGCGTCCCAGTTAGTGTCGGCATAGCCTATGCTGAATTTCTGCGTGGCGTAGTTATCAGTCGAGCTGTAGTACTTCGAGTCGAGATCGTTGAAGTAATATTTGTCGCTGACCTTAGTGTAGTCCGCGTTGAAACGCCAGTGCTGGTCATAAACACCCGCATGACGCCAGTAGAACAGCCAGCGATCGGAGCTGTCATCGTCGGCGATGCCGCGCAACGCTTTGTCGTTGTCATACTGTTTATCGGAGCCGAGGTAGTCAAATTCCATCAGACCGGCACCCAGCGTGGTCAGATAACGGAATTCATTTTCAAACTTCATGCCGCGCTTACTGATGTAGTGCGGCGTGATGGTCGCATCGGCCTGCGGCGCGATGTTCCAGTAATAGGGCAGAATGAACTCGAAGCCATTATTGCTGCCATATTTTGCGTTCGGGATCAGGAAACCGGACCGGCGACGATCGCCAATCGGTAACTGCAGATAGGGGCTGTAGAACACCGGAACGGAACCGAGCTTAAAGCGGGCGTTCCAGATCTCCGCCACTTCCTCTTCGCGATCCTGGATCACTTCTGAACCCACTACGCTCCAGCTGTTGGAGCCAGGCAGACAGGACGTAAATGTACCGTTTTCCAGGATGGTATAGCGGTTATCGCCGCGCAGCTTCATCTGGTCTGCAGTCCCGCGTCCCTGACGATCCACCATCTGGTATTGGCCATTCCAGACGTTGGTATCTTTGCTGTTGAGGTTTGACCAGGCTTTCGGACCTTTCAGGATGACCTGATTGTCATCGTAGTGCACATTACCCAGGGCATCGACGGTACGCACTGGCGCGGTCTGGCCTTCCTGCTGACGCTGATGAAGCTGAACTTCATCCGCCTGCATACGGCTGTTGCCCTGCTCAATGTTTACATTGCCGGTGAAGACCGCATCATCGGGATAGTTCCCTTTCGCGGCATCAGAGTGAATGGTGACAGGCAGCTGGTTCGTATTACCGTTCACCAGCGGGCGGTTATAACTCGGCACGCCTAACATACACTGCGACATCAAATCGTCGGCAAAGGCTTGCTGGCTAATGGCTGCGCCGATCAGTGTGGCCAGCAGGGTAGGTATATGTTTTTTCATACGCGGTATCGAGAATTCCATGAAAACTGGCATCATGCCGACAATCGGGTCAGAGACTAACTTACTGCCCGGCGTTGTGCCAGTGTTAATCCTGGTCTGTCAGCGTTGCCGTTAGGCGCTGAGATAAATGACAGGTATGATAATGCAATTTTCAGCCGCAAGCATGGCGAATTGAGGAGTTTATGCGCTACTGGGGAAAAGTTATGGGTCTGGCGGTGGGATTACTTTCCGGCGCAGGCTTTTGGGGTATTGTGATTGGCTTGATCATTGGCCATATGATTGACAAAGTACGCGGTGCGCAAGGCAAGGCTTACTTCTCAAATAATCAGACCCGACAGACGCTGTTTTTCAGCACCACCTTTCAGGTGATGGGCCATCTGACCAAGTCAAAAGGGCGCGTCACGGAAGCGGATATTCAGATTGCTTCGCTGCTAATGGAACGGATGCAGCTGCATGGTGACTCCCGCAGTGCAGCCCAGCGCGCGTTCCGCGAAGGCAAGCAGGCGGATTACCCGTTACGCAGTAAATTGCGTGAACTGCGCAGCGCCTGTTTTGGCCGGTTCGATCTGATCCGGATGTTCCTGGAGATCCAGATTCAGGCCGCCTTTGCCGACGGCTCACTGCATCCCAACGAACGTCAGGTGCTCTATGTGATTGCTGAAGAGCTGGGCATTTCGCGTGTCCAGTTCGATCAGTTCCTGCGCATGATGGAGGGTGGCCAGCAGTTTGGCGGTGGTCAGCGCAGTTCGGGCGGTTTCCAGCAGGCGCAACGCGGCCCAACGCTGGAAGATGCCTGTAGCGTGCTGGGCGTGAAGAGCAGCGATGACGCCACCACGATTAAACGCGCGTACCGTAAACTCATGAGCGAGCATCATCCTGACAAGCTGGTGGCGAAAGGGCTGCCGCCAGAGATGATGGAGATGGCGAAGCAGAAAGCGCAGGAAATTCAGGCAGCGTACGATCTGATTCGCAAAGAGAAAGGCTTTAAGTAATCACTATGTCTCCTGGCCTCTTCTGCAACAGAGGAGGCCACGGTGACAGGCAGTAGATTTCAAAAATCGGCGGGCTGGCGAAACGTCATGGCATTACCAAATGCCGGATGGGTAATGGTCAGTGACTCTGCATGCAGCAGCAAACGGGCTGCCATCGCTTTAGCCTCCGGATGCGCATAGAAGTTATCCCCCAGAATCGGATGGCCCAGCGCCAGCATATGCACCCGCAGCTGGTGTGAACGGCCGGTAATCGGCTTCAGCAACAGGCGCGCACAGTTATCCGCACGATATTCCAGCACCTGATACTCCGTCTGCGCGGCTTTGCCGGTCTCGAAGCAAACCATCTGCTTTGGACGATTTGGCCAGTCACAAATCAGCGGCAGATCAACCAGTCCTTCTTCCTTCTCCGGATGCCCCCAGATGCAGGCCACGTAGGTTTTGGAAGGCTCGCGCTCACGGAACTGGCGCTTCAGCTCGCGTTCAGCCGCTTTGGTCAGCGCCACCACCATTACGCCGCTGGTCGCCATATCGAGCCGGTGAACGGATTCTGCCTGCGGGAAATCACGCTGTATCCGCGTCATCACGCTATCTTTGTGCTCATCCAGACGACCGGGTACCGAGAGCAGACCGCTGGGTTTGTTCACGACCATGATGTGTGCATCCTGATAAAGGATGTGCAGCCAGGGTTCACGCGGTGGGTTGTAAGGTTCCATGGGGCTTTCCAAAAATAAGGGGCCAGTGGCCCCTGAGCTTACTGGTGTGTCACCACAATCAGGCGCAGCGCGTCGAGACGCCAGTTAGCCTGATCGAGACTTTCCAGCACCTGTTCGCGATTGCTTTCCAGTGCCTCGACTTCATCGTCGCGGATGTTCGGGTTGACGGCTTTCAGCGCGTTAAGACGCGAAAGCTCGGCACCCAGCTTCTCGTTCGCTTCAGCACGTGCCGCATCGATCACCGCGCGCGCTTCGCTGACCACACTCTCTTCGGCCTGCGTCAGAATCGCATGCACATCCTGCTGCACCGCATTCACCAGTTTACTGGCGGTATGACGGTTAACGGCATTCAGCTGACGGTTAAAGCTTTCGAACTCCACTTTTCCCGCCAGGTTGGTGCCTTTGGTATCCATCAGCAGACGGATTGGCGTCGGTGGCAGGAAACGGGTCAGTTGCAGATGCTTCGGTGCCTGCGCTTCAACGACATAGATCAGCTCAACCAGCAGGGTCCCCACCGGCAGCGCCTTGTTCTTAAGTAGTGACAGTGCGCTGCTGCCGGTATCGCCTGACAGGATCAGATCCAGTCCGTTACGAATCAGCGGGTGTTCCCAGGTAATAAACTGGGTATCCTCGCGCGACAGCGCCTGATCGCGGTTAAAGGTGATGGTGCAGCCATCTTCCGGCAAACCAGGGAAATCAGGCACCAGCATGTGGTCGGAAGGGGTCAGCACAATCAGATTATCGCTGCGATCTTCCTGATTGATGCCGACGATATCAAAGAGGTTGAGCGCGAAGTTCACCAGGCCGGTGTCGTTATCCTGCTCGCTGATGGCATTGGCCAGCAACTGCGCCGATTCACCCCCGTTAGAGTTCAGCTCCAGCAGGCGATCACGACCCTGTTCCAGCTGCGATTTCAGCGCGTCGTGCTGTTTACGGCAGTCAGTGATAAACGCATCGAAGCCTTCATTGTTTTCCGGCGCGGCCAGATAGCCGATCAGCTGTGAATGAACGCTGTCATAGATGGTGCGGCCGGTCGGGCAGGTGTGTTCAAACGCGTCCAGCCCTTCGTGATACCAGCGCAGCAGCACCGCCTGTGCGGTCTGCTCCAGCCACGGTACCAGAACCTGAATGTCGTGCGCCTGACCGATACGATCCAGACGACCGATACGCTGTTCCAGCAGGTCCGGGTTAAACGGCAGGTCGAACATCACCAGACGGCTGGCAAACTGGAAGTTGCGGCCCTCTGAACCGATCTCAGAGCAAAGCAGCACCTGAGCGCCGTTCTCTTCTGAGGCAAACCAGGCCGCGGCGCGGTCGCGCTCAATGATCGACAGCCCCTCGTGGAACACCGCGGCGCGGATACCTTCGCGCTCGCGCAGTACCTGCTCCAGCTGCAGCGCGGTGGCCGCTTTGGCACAGATCACCAGCACCTTCTCTTTACGGTTAGTGGTGAGATAGCCCATCAGCCATTCCACGCGCGGATCGAAGTTCCACCAGGTGCCGCTGTCACCTTCAAATTCCTGATAAATCTGTTCCGGGTAGAGCAGGTCACGCGCCCGCTCTTCTGCGCTTTTGCGCGCGCCCATGATGCCGGAAACTTTAATCGCCGTCTGATACTGCGCTGGCAGCGGCAGGCGGATCTGATGCAGTTCGCGTTTCGGGAAGCCTTTAACTCCATTACGGGTGTTTCGGAACAGTACGCGACTGGTGCCGTGGCGGTCCATCAGCATGGATATCAGCTCCTGACGCGCTTCCAGCTTGCCGTCACGATCGCTGTTGGCGACCTGTAGCAGCGGCTCAATGTCCTGCTCGCCGACCAGATCGTTGATTCGGTTCATCTCCTCCTGGGAGATTGCCTTGTCTGCCAGCAGTGCTGTGACAGCATCGGCAATCGGGCGGAAATGCTGCTGCTCTTCAACAAAGGCGGCAAAGTCATGGAAACGGTCCGGGTCGAGCAGGCGCAGACGGGCGAAGTGGCTCTCCATACCCAGCTGTTCTGGTGTTGCAGTCAGCAGCAGAACGCCAGCAGTTTTCTCCGCCAGCTTTTCGATAACCTGATATTCGCGGCTTGGCTCGCCTTCTGACCAGGCCAGATGGTGCGCTTCATCCACCACCAGCAGATCCCATTCGGCATCGGCCAGCATCTCAAGGCGCTGTTTGTTACGGCGCACAAAGTCCAGCGAGCAGATAATCAGCTGCTCCGTTTCAAACGGGTTGTCACTGTCGTGCTGCGCTTCGGTATAGCGATCGTCATCAAACAGCGCAAAGCGCAGGTTGAAGCGGCGCAGCATTTCGACCAGCCACTGGTGCTGTAAGGTTTCAGGCACCACGATCAGGACACGCTCAGCACGACCCGCCAGCAGCTGCTGCTGGATGATCATCCCGGCTTCAATGGTTTTACCCAGGCCAACTTCATCGGCCAGCAGCACGCGCGGCGCATGGCGGCGACCCACATCATGGGCGATATGCAACTGGTGAGGGATCAGGTTGGTGCGCATACCGCGTAAGCCGCTGATAGGCAGACGATATTGCTCGCTCTGGTATTTACGGGCGCGGAAGCGGAGGGCGAAACGATCCATCCGGTCAAGCTGGCCGGCAAACAGACGATCCTGCGGCTTACTGAACACCAGCTTGCTGTCGAGCATGACTTCGCGCAGCATCACGTCGCTTTCTTCGGTGTCCAGCCGGGTACCGATATAGGTCATCAGGTCATTTTCGTTGCGTACTTCATCGACGCGCATCTGCCAGCCTTCGTGACTGGTGATGGTATCACCCGGATTAAAGATGACGCGGGTAACCGGCGAATCGTTGCGGGCGTAGAGGCGGTTTTCCCCCGTGGCCGGAAACAGCAGGGTGATCATGCGGGTATCGATCGCCACCACGGTGCCCAGTCCCAGTTCACTTTCCGTATCACTAATCCAGCGCTGACCTAATGTAAAAACCATATTTTTTTGCTCAAATTTTAACGTTTTTAGAGGTGTTCCCAAAGCTCAGGCAATAGCGCTACCGCCAGACAAACGAGATCTGGAGCGGGAGTAAGAGCGGTGAGTTTCAGGAAGGGCGCTATGGTACTGGATGGCAGGGCGTTCGTCACCTGTCAAAAAAGCCCCAGTTGCCCTGTAATCAGTGTAGCAAAATCCCCTTCAACAAAGGGCAGAATCCCCTCTGCGATCGGCTGAAGTTGCTTCGTCACGTAGTGGTCATAGTCCAGTGGCGTGCGGCGCGCTTCCAGTGGTTCCGGACCCGCCGTCGCCATAACGTAACGAATACGGCCTCCCTTCTGGTACTGCAATGGCCGGTTTAATTTACGATTCTGCTCATCGGCCAGCCGGGCGGCACGCACATGCGGGGGCACGTTTCGTTCATATTCATTCAGCGGCCGCCGCAGACGCTTTTTGTAGATCAGCTGATCGTCGAGTTCACCGGCCAGCAACTGCGCTACGGTCGTGCGGATGTAGTCCTGCCACGGCTCACGGTGAAAAATGCGATGGTAGAGCTGCTGCTGAAACTGTTTGGCCAGCGGCGTCCAGTCGGTTCGTACCGATTCCAGCCCCTTGAAGACCATGCGCTCACCGGCAGCGTCACGAATCAGTCCGGCGTAGCGTTTCTTGCTGCCCTGTTCCGCGCCGCGAATGGTTGGCATCAGGAAGCGGCAGAAGTGGCTTTCATACTCCAGTTCCAGTGCGCTGGTCAGCCCCTGGGTTTGCTGCAGGTGGGCTCGCCACCAGGCATTCACTTTCTGCACCAGCTGCTGACCAATCGCGGCGGCCTGCTCTTCGCTGTGGGCGGACTTCAGCCAGACAAACGTGGAGTCGGTGTCGCCATAGATAACGTCGTAGCCTTCCGCCTCAATCAGTGCGCGGGTCTGCTGCATGATGGCGTGACCGCGCAGGGTAATTGAGGAGGCGAGACGCGGATCAAAGAAGCGGCAGGCGCTGGTGCCCAGCACGCCGTAAAAGGCATTCATAATGATCTTCAGCGCCTGAGACAGCGGCTGGTTGTTCTGCTTTTTCGCCGCTTCACGACCCAGCCAGATCTGCTCAACAATCGCGGGCAGACAGTGGGTATGCCGTGAGAAACGCGCTTCGCGGAAACCTTCGACTGAATCGGCATCATCAGGATGGGCCAGCCCCTCTACCAGACCCACCGGGTCGATCAGGAAGGTGCGGATAATCGACGGATAGAGGCTTTTGTAATCCAGCACCAGCACCGAGTCATACAGGCCGGGGCGCGAATCCATCACATAGCCGCCCGGACTCGCTTCCGGGGCGACATCACCCATGTTCGGGGCGACAAATCCGGCGCGATGCATCCGCGGAATATAAAGATGACCAAAGGCCGCCACCGAACCGCCGTGGCGATCGACCGCAAGGCCATTCACCGCCGCGCGTTCCAGCAGAAACGGCATAATCGCGGTTTTGTGAAAAATGCGCGTCACCAGCTCGCAGTCTTTCAGGTTATAGCGTGCCAGCGCCGGTTTATCGTTGGCAAAGCGCCAGTTGATCTCCTCCATTCGCTGCCAGGGATTATCAATCGCTTTCCCTTCACCCAGCAGCTGTTGCGACACCGACTCCAGGCTGAACGACGGGAAATCCCAGAACGCCGATTTCAGTGCGTCGATGCCATCGATAATTAACCGACCGCTGGCCTGAGCGAAAAAAACGCCGGGCTTGAAGCCATGTTCACGCCACTCCAGCGCGGCCTGCTGGCGGCCAAGACGCAACGGAATACCATAGCGATCGGCATGCTTTTGCAGCACCCGCAGGTCAAACTGCACCACGTTCCAGCCAATCAACACGTCCGGGTCATGCTCTGCAAACCACTGGTTCAGTGCTTCAAGCAGTTGCGGGCGGCTGTCGAGATAGATCAGCTCAAAATCCAGCATGCTGGCATCACCGTTTGGCGGGCCGAGCATAAAGACCTGGCGCTGACCGCACCCCTCCAGCCCGATGCAGTAAAGCTCGCCGTGCTGCGTGGTTTCAATGTCCAGCGAGACCCATTTCAGCGGCGGGCGATAGTCGGGATGAGGTTTGAGCCGCGCATTAATCATGCTGTCGCCGTGCTGCTCGCCGTCAAACCAGACCGGGGCGGTAATAAAACGCTCCATCAGGTAGCGCTCCGGCGGACGGATATCCGCCTCATAGACCGGAATGCCCTGTTCACGCAGCCGTTTTTCGATGCGCTGTAGCTGACGATTCTGCGGGCAATAGAGACCAAAAACCGGACGGCGGCGGAAATCTTTCAGCGCTAGCGACTGAATCCGAAACTGACGTTCATCTTTAAGTAATTCGCTGACCTGCGCCTGAAATTCTTCAGGAATAAACGCGACAGACTCCTGCACCGGCAGCACCACGCGCTGCGCGCCGGCATCGGTGGCAAGCCAGAGGATAATTTCGCTGCCATGCGGGCTGTCGCGCCAGTGGCGGGTGAGCAGAAAACCTGCGCGGGGCATATTCAGATGGTCTCCGGACTCAGCAATTCAGGGGTGAGAAAACCGCTTAAGTATACCATGGATATTTATACAGTTCCCGTTACTGAGTTTTGTCAACATTGTCCTACAATTCTTGCCTTGACGCTGTGTGGCTGGCTCTGGACAATCCAGCCTTCTGCTTTTACTAAGGATGATTATGGAAGCCTGGATTCAACAACTGATTACGCAGTCTCTGGAGTGGGCGCTGTTTGCCGTTGCGCTGGTGACATTTCTGGAGTCGCTGGCGCTGGTCGGGCTGTTGCTGCCAGGTACGGTAATGATGGCCAGTCTGGGCGCGCTGGTCGGCAGTGGCGAACTTGGCCTTTACCCTGCCTGGGCTGCGGGCTTTGCCGGCTGTCTGATTGGTGATTGGGTCTCTTACGGCATCGGCTGGAAATTCCAGGGGCCGCTGCATCGCTGGAAGTATCTGCAAAAATATAAAGGCCTGCTGGATAAAACCGAGCACGCCCTGCATCAGCACAGCATGTTTACGATTCTGGTCGGTCGATTTGTAGGCCCTACGCGTCCGCTGATCCCGCTGGCGGCCGGTATGCTGGAGCTGCCGGTGCGTAAATTTCTGCCGCCAAACATTATTGGCTGCATTCTCTGGCCGCCGCTCTATCTGCTGCCCGGTATTCTGGCGGGGGTAGCGATCGATGTGCCCAAAGCCGCGCAGGGGAGCAGCTTTAAATGGCTGTTACTCGGCGCAGCACTGCTGATCTGGCTGGGTGGCTGGTTATGCTGGCGCTGGTGGCGCAGCGGCAAGAGCCGCGACTGGGCCACGGCCTGGCTGCCGCCTGAGCGTTTGCGCTGGGCAGGACCGCTGGGTCTGGTGGTCGCCGTCTCGGCGTTCGTCGGCATTCAGTTCCATCCGATGATGCCGGTTTTCCGGCATCTGCTGTGGCAGGTTTTCTTCGCCTGATGCTTAACGATGCGGGATACCGAGTACCTCGGCCTCCCGCGTCTCGCCCGACAGCAGCTGTCGGGTTTCGCCATCCCAGTACACCCGTCCATCCACAATCACCACGCTGCGCGGCGCAATCTGCTGGGCATCTTCCAGACTGTGCGACACCATCAGCAGCGTGATGCTGCGCGCTTCACACACCGAACGTACCAGTTGCAGCATCTCTCCGCGCAGCGCCGGGTCCAGCGCAGAAAAAGGCTCATCCAGCAGTAATACCGGACGATCACGCAACAGGCAGCGTGCCAGCGCCACGCGCTGTCGCTGTCCGCCCGACAGTTCGCCCGGCAGACGGGTAAGCAGATCGCCTAATCCCACCTGATCGGCCAGCGCAGCCAATTGCTGACGCTGCTCAGTGCTGAGTTTTAATCCCGGATGCAGCCCCAGCGCCATATTCTGCTGCACGCTGAGGTGCGGAAACAGGTTGTTCTCCTGAAACAGCATCGACACGGGCCGTCTGGCCGGCACGCTGTGGGTGTGCTCCTGGCCGTCAATCATCAGGGTGCCCTGTTTCACTGGCAGGAAACCGGCAATCAGGCTCAGCAGCGTGCTTTTACCGGCCCCGCTGGGGCCGAGGATCGCGATGCGCTCGCCGCGAGTGGCGTTGAGACTAAAGCGCATCGGCAGATGCTGATAAAGGTACGTGAGGTTATTCAGTGTCAGCATGGCGGTCTGGTAATTTTTCCATCAGGGTGAACAGCAACAAACAGAGCAGCAGCAGCAGCAGGGCAGTGACCGCGCCATCTGCGCCGCGATAGGCGCCGATCTGCTGATAAAGGTAGAATGGCAGCGTGCGGAAGTCGGCGCTGCCAAACAGCGCCACCACGCCAAAATCACCAATCGACAGCACGCAGGCAAAGGCCAGTGCCTGAGCCAGCGGACGCTTCAGCGCCCGCAGCTCAATCAGCCGCAGCCGGTTCCAGCCGTGGATATCCAGAGAATCGCAGAGTCTGCCATAGCGCTCTGCGACATCCCGCATCGGGTTTTCCAGCACTTTCAGCGCATAGGGAATGGCGATCAGCGCATTGGTAAAGATCACCAGCCCGTCGGCCGACTCGGGCAGGCCGATGGTGGCGTTGAACAACAGGAAAAAGCCGGTGGCGAGCACGATGCCTGGCATCGCCAGAATCAGCATGCCGCTGGTGTCGATAAGGGTTGCCGCCGCCGGGCGCTGACGCAGGCGCAGCTCGCGGCTGCTCCACAGCAGCATCATGGTCAGCACCACACAGAGCAGACCGGCGCCGGTGGCGATGCGCAATGAAGTCAACGTGGCCTGCCACAGTGCAGGCTGTGCCAGCGCGCCTCGCACTCCGCCGTGCAGACCATCGACGATGACCGCCGCCAGTGGAGGCAGCAGCAGGATCAGCGCCAGCAGGATCAGCAGCGCATCAACCAGCTGCGCCCCGCGCGAATCCTGCGGATCGCGCCAGCCGTTCAACTGACTGGTTCCGGCGGGAATCGCCTTGCTGAAGCGCTGGCTGAGCAGCACCAGCGTTACGCAGCAGCCAAGCTGGATCAGCGCCAGCAGTGCAGCGCGTCCGGGATCGTAGTCATAACTCAGCGCCTGGAATATCGCCAGCTCAATGGTCGTCGCCTGCGGGCCGCCGCCCAGCGAGAGCACGGTAGCAAAGCTGGCGAAACAGAGCATGAAGATCAGCGCGCCGGTCGGCAGCAGCTGACGCCGCAGCCATGGCCACTCCAGCAGACGAAAATGGTGCCAGCCGCGCAGGTCGAGCTGTGCCGCCAGCTGACGCTGTTCCGCCGGAATGCTCTCGAGCGCCTGCAGCATCAGGCGGGTCGCCAGCGGCAGGTTAAAGAAGACGTGCGCCAGCAAAATGCCCGACAAACCGTAGGGAGAGAAGTGGTAATCGATCCCTGCCAGCTGGCACAGCTGCGCCAGCCAGCCATTGCTACCGTAGACGGTTAGCAGCCCAAATACCGCCACCAGTACTGGCAGCACCAGCGTCATGGCGCACAAGCGCAGCAGCAGCTGGCGGCCTGGGAAACGACGTCGATAGAGCGCCCGCGCCAGCGGCACCGCAGGCAGCAGCGACAGCAGGGCGGAGAGGAGCGCCTGAGCAAACGAGAATGCGATAACGTGATGCAGATAGTCATCCTGCAGCACGCCGCGTAAGTCCGTGTCCGGCGCGGCGCGCCAGAGTGCACCGAAGGCCAGAAACGCCACAAGTGTCAGTAATGCTGTGGCGAGGGAACCGGGAATCAGCCAGCGCGGCATCAGCGGCTGACGGCGCGTTGCCACTGGCTAATCCAGCCCGAGCGCTGGCTGGCAACCTCTTCCGGCGAGAACTGCAGGGCGGTGGAAGGCACGTCGAGCGCCGCGAAACCGGCAGGCAGCGGCGTGTCGATCACCGGGTACATCCAGTTGCCGGTGGGTATGGTGCGCTGGAAGTCAGGCGAGACCATAAACTTCATGAACTGCTGCGCCAGCGCTGGCTGTTTGCTGCTGGCTAACTGCGCGGCAACTTCAACCTGCAGATAGTGGCCCTCTGCAAACGGCGCGGCGGCATAGTTCTCTTTCTTCTCTTCGATGATGTGGTAAGCCGGAGAGGTGGTGTAGCTCAGCACCAGATCACCTTCGCCCTTGAGGAACAGGCCATAGGCTTCACTCCAGCCTTTGGTGACCGTCACTGTCTTCTGTGCCAGCTTTTGCCATGCCTGCGGTGCCTGATCGCCATAGACTTTCTGCATCCACAGCAATAGACCTAATCCGGGCGTGCTGGTGCGGGGATCTTCGTAGATCACGCGCCACTTCTCCGGGCTGTCGACCAGCTCTTTCAGGCTTTTTGGCGGATTCTTCAGCCGGGTTTTGTCATAGACAAACGCGAAGTAGCCATAATCAAACGGCACGAAGGTGGTGTTGTGCCAGCCATCGGGCAGTTTCAATGTCGAGGTGTCGACCTGACTTTCGGCAAACAGGCCGGTTTTCTGCGCCGACTGCACCAGATTGTTATCCAGCCCAAGCACCACATCCGCTTTACTGTTTTTGCCTTCCATGCGCACGCGGTTCAGCAGCGAGACGCCATCTTCCAGCGTGACGAATTTCAGCTCGCAATTGCACTGGGCTTCAAAGGCTTTTTTAACCGCCGGGCCAGGGCCCCAGTCGGCGGAGAAGGCGTCGTAGGTGTAGACCGTGAGAACCGGCTTGGCCGCCAGAACGGGGGCGGAGAGTAACAGCAGCACCGGCAGAACTTTGTTTAACACTTTGCGCTCCTTCAGGAGAATAGGGGATGAGTCGCAAAGGATCTGAGCACAGAGGCCTCTCAAATCCCTACGTCGGTATTAACCGAATCAGGTTCGACGGGTCTCTCTCAGCTGCTTGCTTGTGGCAGGCCGCACCCCGTTGAGAACGTCACATTCTAGTCATTTCAGCGCCAGGGCGAAAGCGTCACAGCGCCGGTGGCGCGAACCAGGCCGATTTAAAATCAAACCAGCCCAGGGTATTCATCCGCACACCGCGCATGCTGCGCTGGCCTTCCAGCAGCAGCCAGTGGTGAAACAGCGGATGCAGACCGGCTTCTTCGACCAGCTGTTTGCTCCATTCGGCCAGCGGCAGCGTTTTTTCGCGCCAGCGGGCCGCATCGCCGTGCCAGTCGATCGGCAGACAGTGATGCAGTAGCGGAATCTCATAAAGCTGCGCGAACAGCGAATAATTCAGCGGCAGGGTGAAGTTCACGCTGCCCAGCCAGATATCACTTTCCGCGTCGCCCTGATACCAGCTTTCGTAGCTAATCTCACGGGTCTCCAGCGTGACGCCATGCGCTGCCAGCAGCGGACGCAGCGCATTAGCGATGCCTTCATGCTCCACGTGCTGGCTGTACCAGGTCAGCGTCAGGTGCGTTAAGCCAGGCGGTTTTTCCACTGGCGTCAGGTCACGCCGGTGATGCCAGCGCGGCAGCAGGCCATACGCCGGAAACCAGTAACGCTGATAACCGACACCGGCATGATTGAGCAGGGCGATGGGGTTAAAGAGGTAACTGACCCAGCGGCGGACCGCCTCGTTGCGACCCTGCTCTGAACGCTGATCGAACAGCAGATAGTAGCAGCCCTCTTCAAGGCGGCTCTCCTCCTGAATCTCATCAATGCTGTCACCCTGCAGACGGACACCGGCATAGACCAGTTCATCGCTGATGTCGGGCAGTACCCAGATAGAGACATCATCAATCAGGGCGCGAAAACCGAAGTAGTCATCAAACGCTTCGATTTTCAGCTGGCTCTCCTGATTGCGTATCACCCGGTAAGGACCTGTGCCAACCGGCTGGCGGGCAAAATCACGCAGCGTCGGCCATTCGCGCGGCAGGATCATCGCACTGACGCTGCCCAGCAGCCAGGGCAAACCCTCGTCGGGCTGGCTTAAACGAATGTCCAGCGTCCAGGGGGCAGGTAAGTCAATCTGCTCTATATGGGAAAAGAGGGGATGGGTGCGCTGACGCTCCAGCGTGGCGAGCACATCCTCCATCTCCAGTTCTCTGCCGTGATGGAAGCGAATCGCCGGACGCACAAAGAAGCGCCAGTGAAGCGGAGAGGTCTGCTGCCAGTGGTGTGCAATATCAGGTTCAATTTCCCCGTTTTCCTCATTTATGCGCGTCAGGCCGTTGAAAATCTGTCGGGCAATATGCGTTTCCGAGCGCCGCAGCGCCGAACCGGGCAGCAGGTTAAGCAGCGGACGATAGTAGAGCACCCGCAGGATATGCTTGCCCTGCCGGAAACTGCGCCCCAGGTGTGCCCCAATCATCTGCCGCACCTGATTCTTATCGCCCACTAACTGGACCAGTTGATCGATGCGATCCTGTTCCAGCAAATCCTCGGCACGCTGCTGTTGTAAAGCCAGTCCGGTATAGCAGAAGGAGAGCTGTGAACGCTTGCCGCGTCCGGCTTCCGCCTGCCAGATCAGCCAGCCCGCGGCCTGCATCCGGTTGAGCAGATTGCGCATATGGCGGCGCGAGCAGTGCAGCAGGTCAGCCAGTTCGCTGAGGGTAATCTCCTGCGTTTGCCCCTGGCAGCTCTGCCACAGGCGAATGAACTGCTGCTTCAGACGTGATGAGGACATAAAAGGGGAACTCCCGGTGAAAAGCGCTCTGTTTTTTCTGCCCCATTTTAAGAGCAAACTTTGCGCTATGGGAAGAGCGGGAGGCATTCAGCACTGAATGGCGTTCGACCCTCACTTCGCTGTTCAGTGGAGTGCTTTTCTGAGTAGGGTGCATTTACACCGCCAGCAGATGATCTCTGCTGGCTTTTTTCATGTTGCGCGGTATCGTCTACCCTTCTTTTTCCCCTCTGTTTGTTCTGAAAGGGATTTCGCTATGAAATCGCTGTTAAAGCGGCAGCGCCGCATCAATCCGGTTTACCTCGCTTTTATGGTCGCCTCGTTCATGCTGGGCATCGCAGGCGCACTACAGGCACCAACACTTAGCCTGTTTCTGACGCGCGAGGTACAGGCGCGGCCCTTCTGGGTCGGGCTGTTTTTCACCATCAATGCGGTGGCCGGTATCGTGGTGAGTATGCTGGTGGCTAAGCGCTCAGACAGTGTTGGCGATCGTCGGCATATTATTCTTTTTTGTTGCCTGATGGCGCTGGTGAATGCGCTGCTGTTTGCCTTTACCCGCCATTATCTGACCCTGCTGACGCTGGGTGTGCTGCTGTCGGCGCTGGCCAGCGTCTCTATGCCTCAGCTGTTTGCGCTGGCGCGGGAGTATGCCGATCAGTCGGCGCGTGAAGCGGTGATGTTCAGTTCGGTGATGCGTGCCCAGCTGTCGCTGGCATGGGTAATCGGGCCACCGTTGTCGTTCGCGCTGGCGCTGAACTACGGTTTTGTGACGCTGTTTATGGTGGCTGCCGCGCTGTTTCTGATCTGTATCCTGCTGGTCTGGTTTACGCTGCCGTCTGTGCCACGCACGCAGCCGCTGATGCAAAGCGGCGGGCTGCCGATAAGCGGCTGGCGCGATCGGGATGTGCGGTTGCTGTTCATCGCTTCCGTTGTGATGTGGACCTGCAACACGATGTATATCATCGATATGCCGCTCTATATCAGCACAACGCTGGGACTGCCGGAGAAGCTGGCCGGTCTGCTGATGGGGACGGCGGCCGGGCTGGAGATTCCGGTGATGCTGCTGGCGGGACATTACGCGCGTCGCATCGGTAAGCGCAGGTTAATGCTGATTGCGGTGGCGGCTGGCGTCCTGTTTTATCTGGGGCTGGTGCTGTTCAACTCCCGCACCTCGCTGATGGTGTTGCAGCTGTTCAACGCGGTGTTTGTCGGAATTATTGCGGGTATCGGGATGCTGTGGTTCCAGGATCTGATGCCCGGGCGGCCCGGTGCGGCGACAACAATGTTTACTAACTCGATCTCGACCGGCATGATTCTGGCAGGGGTGATTCAGGGAACGCTGAGTGAGCGGCTGGGGCATGAGGCGGTTTACTGGCTGGCATTCGGGCTGGCGATTGTGGCGCTGGTGATGTCGGCGCGGGTGCGCGACGTATAAAAGAGAAAGGCGACAGGATGTCACTCCTGGATTTCTGACAAACTCCGATTCGAGGGAGTCTGACCGCAACAACACGCTTTACACGAAGGCAACACGGGCAGAGGAGAAAAGCGTCCCGCGCCATGGACGGCGCGGGACGAGCGGCCAGGGAAGGTTTAATCGACTTTCCGATCTGACCGTGTTGCCTTCGCAGGCTCGATCTCATAGCGGGCCAGAACCGAGATTGCCTGCAACCTCAGGCGACGGGATGTCGCCCTGTTTTAACTCAATCAGCGCAGGAAAGCGGGCTGATTCTGCTCGTACTGAGAAATCGAGGCTTCGTGCTGCAGCGTCAGGCCGATGCTGTCGAGGCCGTTAATCATGCAGTGGCGGCGGAAGCTGTCGAGCTCAAACGGATAGACTTTATCACCTGCGGTGACCGTCTGCGCTTCCAGATCAACCGTGAAGCTGATGCCCGGCTGGGCCGCAACCAGTCTGAACAGCTCATCCACTTCCTCTTCGCTTAATTTCACCGGCAGCAGCTGGTTGTTAAAGCTGTTGCCGTAAAAGATATCGGCGAAGCTCGGCGCAATCACCACGTGAAAACCGAAATCGGTCAGCGCCCAGGGGGCATGCTCACGTGATGAGCCGCAGCCAAAGTTCTCGCGTGCCAGCAGGATGCTGGTGCCTTTGAACGCCGGCTTGTTCAGCACAAAGCCGGGCGTTGGCACGGTGCCCGCGTCATCTTCAAAGCGCCAGTCGTGGAACAGGTGCTGACCGAAACCGGTACGGGTCACCTTCTGTAAAAACTGCTTGGGAATGATGGCATCCGTATCGACGTTCGCGGCGTCCAGCGGCGCAACAATGCCGGTGTGCTGAGTAAATTTATTCGCCATGACTTAAGCTCCTGTCGTCAGTTCACGGATGTCGGCAAAGTGGCCGGTCACGGCAGCCGCCGCGGCCATCGCCGGGCTGACCAGATGGGTACGTCCACCACGGCCCTGGCGACCTTCAAAGTTACGGTTGCTGGTAGATGCGCAACGCTCGCCCGGATTCAAACGGTCATTGTTCATCGCCAGGCACATTGAGCAGCCAGGCAGACGCCATTCAAAGCCCGCTTCCAGGAAGATTTTATCCAGACCTTCCGCTTCAGCCTGCGCTTTTACCGGGCCGGAACCTGGCACCACCATGGCGACCACGCCAGGCGCGACTTTGCGGCCTTTGGCGATGGCGGCGGCGGCACGCAGATCTTCAATACGCGAGTTGGTGCAGGAGCCGATAAAGACTTTATCAATCGCGACATCGGTCAGTCTGATGCCCGGCTGCAGGTTCATGTAGGCCAGCGCTTTTTCCGCGGAGGCACGCTCAACCGGATCGGCGAATGAGGCCGGGTTCGGGATCAGCTGATCAACGGCAATCACCTGACCCGGGTTAGTGCCCCAGGTGACCTGCGGTGCGATCTCTTCAGCATGCAGCGTCACTACCGCATCATACTTCGCGCCTTCATCAGATTTCAGGGTGCGCCAGTATTCAACGGCCTGCTCCCATTTCTCACCCTGGGGTGAGAACTGACGACCTTTCAGGTAGTTGAAGGTAGTGTCATCCGGTGCCACCAGGCCCGCTTTCGCGCCCATCTCAATCGCCATATTGCACAGGGTCATACGACCTTCCATGCTCAGCGCCTGAATAGCCGGGCCGCAGAATTCAACCACATAGCCGGTGCCGCCTGCGCTGCCGGTTTTGCCGATGATCGCCAACACGATATCTTTTGCTGTAATGCCGGTTGACGCCTGGCCCAGCACTTCAATCTTCATGGTTTTCGCGCGACCCTGTTTCAGGGTCTGAGTGGCAAACACATGCTCCACTTCAGAGGTGCCGATACCAAAGGCCAGCGAGCCGAACGCGCCGTGCGTCGCGGTGTGCGAGTCGCCGCAGACAATCGTCATGCCCGGCAGCGTCATGCCCTGCTCAGGGCCGATAACGTGGACGATGCCCTGGAATGGGTGATTCAGGTCATACAGCTGTACGCCAAATTCTTCGCAATTCTTCATCAGCTCCTGCATCTGAATACGCGCCATCTCGCCCGACGCATTGATATCTTTGGTCTGTGTCGAAACGTTGTGATCCATGGTGGCGAAGGTTTTACCTGGCTGACGAACTTTGCGTCCGTGCGCACGCAGACCATCAAAGGCCTGTGGCGAGGTCACTTCATGAATCAGGTGACGATCGATGTAGAGTAACGGCGTTTCGTTCGGCGCTTCGTGGACGACATGTGCATCAAATAACTTCTGGTATAAGGTTTTCATTTTTTTATTTTTCCTCGGCGATAAAGCGGGCAATGATGCTGCCCATCTCATCTGTGCTGACTGCAGGGCCATCACCGGCTAAATCTTTGGTGCGGTAACCCTGTTCCAGCGCACGGCTGATGGCGCGTTCGATGCTGTCGGCAGCGGCATCGGCATTCAGGCTGTAACGCAGCAGCAGCGACAGCGACAGGATCTGAGCGACCGGGTTGGCAATATTCTGACCGGCGATGTCCGGGGCTGAACCACCCGCGGGTTCAAACAGGCCAAAGCCCGCTTCATTCAGGCTGGCGGACGGCAGCATACCCATTGAGCCGGTGATCATGGCGCACTCATCAGACAGAATGTCACCGAACAGGTTAGAGCAGAGCAGCACGTCAAACTGCGACGGGTCTTTGATCAACTGCATAGTCGCGTTGTCGATATAGATGTGGCTCAGCTGCACGTCCGGGTACTCTTTTGCTACTTCGTTGACGATTTCACGCCACATGACTGAGGTCTGCAGCACGTTAGCTTTGTCAACCGAGGTGACTTTGTTACGACGTTTGCGCGCCGATTCAAACGCGATACGGGCGATGCGTTCAATTTCGAAACGGTGGTAGACCTCGGTATCAAAAGCACGCTCTTCCGGGCCGCTGCCTTCGCGTCCTTTAGGCTGACCAAAATAGATACCGCCGGTCAGTTCACGCACGCACAGAATGTCAAAGCCTTTGGCGGCAATGTCGGCGCGCAGTGGGCAGAAGGCTTCCAGTCCGCTGTAGAGCGCCGCCGGACGCAGGTTACTGAACAGCTTAAAATGCTTGCGCAGCGGCAGCAGCGCACCGCGTTCCGGCTGTGATGCCGGGGGTAAATGCTCCCACTTCGGACCGCCAACGGAGCCAAACAGGATCGCGTCGGCCTGCTCGCAGCCTGCAACAGTTGCGGGCGGCAGGGGTTCGCCGTGCTGATCGATAGCAATGCCGCCGACCGCATATTCCTGGGTGGTAATCTGCATATCAAAGCGCTGACGAATGGCATCCAGCACTTTCATTGCCTGGGCCATCACTTCCGGGCCGATACCGTCGCCGGGTAAAACTGCGATATGAGAAGAGGTGGACATGGTTATACGGTTTCCTTCTGATCTTTAAATTTGCGCTGCAATTCTTGTTCAACCTGACGGGCACGCCAGATATTGTTCAGAGCGTTGACCATCGCTTTCGCAGAGGACTCGACGATATCGGTCGCCAGACCAATACCGTGGAATTTACGGCCGTTGTAGCTCACAACGATATCCACCTGTCCCAGCGCGTTTTCGCCGTGGCCTTTCGCGGTCAGCTTGTAGTTAACCAGCTCAGCGTCAAACTGCGTGATGCGGTTAATCGCCTGATAGACCGCGTCAACCGGACCGTTACCGGTAGCGGCATCCGATTTAGCGACATCACCGCAGCCCAGATTTACAGAGGCGGTAGCAGTCATGCTGGAACCGGTCTGGACGTTAAATTCGTGCAGCTGGAAATGCTCCGGCTCTTCATTCTGCTTGTTGATGAAGGCCAGCGCTTCCAGGTCGTAATCAAAGACCTGACCTTTTTTGTCGGCCAGCTTCAGGAAGGCGTCATACAGCGTATCCAGATTGTAATCCTGCTCGGCATAGCCCATCTCTTCCATACGATGTTTAACCGCCGCACGGCCTGAACGTGAGGTCAGGTTCAGCTGGATTTTGTGTAAGCCAATTGACTCTGGCGTCAGGATTTCATAGTTCTCGCGATTCTTCAGTACGCCATCCTGATGAATACCGGAGGAGTGGGCGAAGGCGTTGGAGCCGACCACCGCTTTGTTAGCCGGAATCGGCATGTTGCAGATCTGGCTGACCATCTGGCTGGTGCGATAGATTTCCTGATGATTGATAGTGGTGTGAACATTCATGATCTGCTGACGGGTTTTAATCGCCATGATCACCTCTTCCAGCGCACAGTTACCGGCACGTTCACCCAGGCCATTCATCGTGCCTTCAACCTGACGCGCACCTGCCTGAACGGCAGCCAGTGCGTTAC
This sequence comes from Pantoea sp. XY16, assembly GCF_025153065.1. Classification (NCBI taxonomy): domain Bacteria; kingdom Pseudomonadati; phylum Pseudomonadota; class Gammaproteobacteria; order Enterobacterales; family Erwiniaceae; genus Pantoea; species Pantoea sp. XY16. Next base: position 93,075 of record NZ_JANZNP010000009.1, read on the forward strand.
CGGTGGCCATCCCCAGGTCGTCGTGGGTGTGGACAGAGATAATCGCTTTGTCGATATTGGGAACGCGATTCATCAGCTCACTGATGATATGTGCGTACTCGCCTGGCAGGGTGTAGCCAACGGTATCCGGGATGTTGATGGTGGTCGCACCGGCGTTAATCGTCGCTTCAACCATCCGGCACAGGTCATCAATTGGTGTACGGCCGCCATCTTCACAGGAGAACTCAACGTCACTGGTGTAGTTACGTGCACGCTTCACCATATGCACCGCACGCTCAATCACTTCCGGCAGCGTACTGCGCAGTTTTGTAGCGATGTGCATGGGTGACGTCGCGATAAAGGTATGGATACGGAAGGCTTCGGCAACGCGCAGTGATTCGTACGCCGCGTCGATGTCTTTCTCCACACAACGCGCCAGCCCGCAGACCCGGCTATTTTTGATGGTGCGGGCAATGGTCTGTACTGATTCAAAGTCGCCTGGTGAAGAGACCGGGAAACCCACTTCCATCACATCCACGCCCATACGCTCCAGCGCTAAGGCAATCTGCAATTTTTCTTTCACACTCAGGCTGGCCTGTAATGCCTGCTCACCATCGCGCAGAGTGGTATCGAAAATAATGACTTGCTGGCTCATCGTATTCATCCTTTTGCTTTTTCGGGCCTGGCAACGAGCATAAAAAAACCCGCGACAGGCGCGGGTTTTTAACTTTCAGCAGGTTTGAATCAGTGTTTGATTCCGCCCACAAGTCTACCGCGCAAGCTGAGTGCGTTTAGTAGTAGACCGAGAAGGCGAACAGAACGAAACATGGATTCAAACCTTATAAAATGTTGTGCTGTACATATTGGTACTGGAATCGCTCAGGGATGTCAACCTTCAATGCAGGGGTATTATCCGGGACGATGAAGAAAGATATTCTGTTATTTAACGGTCCGGCAGCGTAATGAACAGCGCATCAGTTGCGGCGGAAGCGAACATTGTCAGAATGCACTCTTTTACGGGCTGGTTGATGATTTATTTAATTGAAAGTAAAAGGTTTTATTGGTCTTTTGTCCAGCGGCGTCACAGGATTTATCACCTGCCGGTTAGCATAATCGAATGCGCTTGCGTGATTTACTGGTTAATTACGCCAGAAAAGAAAAGTGTCAGGCGATTGTGGGCTATTGCAGGCGGTAATAAGTTTTCGTTATTTCTTATATCACGCTGAAAATAATTTCTTACTTAGCATTTTCGTCTGCGGTTCTGCGACGTAATTAGTTTAATCCGCGCAGCCAATTCTTATCAGGCAGAGCCTTTACGTCCCGGCCTTTTAATTTACGCGGGTTTGTGGTTTGCCTGCCCGGTTAACTGCGGTTATGGTAATTGACCTACTCTCATAACAATGAACTCAACAGATTTCTCTGTAACAGGACAGCGGCACATGTTTTCGCTGTCGTGCATAAACATAAGATTTTGATTGGCAAAGCAGGCACCAGGGCAACGTGTTACGCACCAACGGGCGTAGTAACCGGGCCGGGTCCTCAAGCCTGGAGGCAGAAGATGGAGATGTTGTCAGGAGCCGAAATGGTCGTCCGTTCGTTAATCGATCAGGGCGTTAAGCAGGTATTCGGTTATCCGGGTGGCGCAGTCCTGGATATCTATGATGCGCTGCAAACCGTCGGGGGTATCGATCATATTCTGGTGCGCCATGAGCAGGGCGCAGTGCATATGGCTGACGGCCTGGCACGCGCCACTGGCGAAGTCGGCGTGGTGCTGGTCACCTCAGGACCGGGTGCAACCAATGCGATTACCGGTATCGCTACCGCCTATATGGACTCGATTCCGCTGGTGATTCTGTCGGGTCAGGTTCCTTCGTCGCTGATTGGCTATGACGCCTTTCAGGAGTGCGACATGGTCGGCATCTCTCGTCCGGTGGTGAAGCACAGCTTCCTGGTAAAAAGCACCGAAGAGATCCCAACCGTGCTGAAAAAGGCGTTCTGGCTGGCCTCCAGCGGACGTCCGGGACCGGTGGTGATCGACCTGCCAAAAGATATTCTGAACCCGGCCAATAAACTGCCTTATCACTGGCCAGAGTCAGTGAGCATGCGCTCTTATAACCCGACTATTCAGGGTCACAAAGGGCAGATTAAGCGTGCGCTGACGACGCTGCTGGCTGCGAAAAAGCCGGTGATCTACGCGGGTGGCGGTGCCATTACCGCAGGCTGCGAAGCGGAACTGTTACAGCTGGCTGAGAGCCTGAATATTCCGGTAACGACCTCGCTGATGGGCCTGGGCGCTTTCCCGGGTACCCATCGTCAGTGCGTTGGTATGCTGGGTATGCACGGTACCTATGAAGCCAACATGACGATGCACAATACCGACCTGATTTTTGGTATTGGTGTTCGCTTCGATGACCGCACCACCAACAATCTGGCGAAATATTGTCCCAACGCCACGGTGATGCATATCGATATCGACCCGACCTCTATCTCCAAGACGGTATCGGCGGATGTCCCGATTGTGGGTGATGCAAAACAGGTGCTGCAGCAGATGCTGGAGTTGCTGGCGCAAAGCGACACTCTATCGCGCGCTGAGAGCCTGCACGAGTGGTGGCAGGCAATTGAGGGCTGGCGCAGTCGTCACTGTCTGGCGTTTGATCGCACCAGCGACAAAATCAAGCCGCAGGCCGTGATTGAAACTATCAGCCGTCTGACCAAAGGCGATGCGTACGTCACGTCGGATGTAGGACAGCATCAGATGTTTGCGGCGCTCTATTATCCTTTCGACAAACCGCGCCGCTGGATCAACTCTGGCGGTCTCGGCACCATGGGCTTCGGTCTGCCCGCAGCACTTGGCGTGAAGATGGCGCTGCCAGAAGAGACCGTCATCTGTGTAACGGGCGATGGCAGTATCCAGATGAACATTCAGGAGCTCTCTACCGCGCTGCAGTACGATCTGCCGGTGCTGGTGCTGAACCTGAATAACCGGGTGCTGGGCATGGTGAAGCAGTGGCAGGATATGATCTATTCCGGTCGTCACTCCCAGTCTTATATGGAATCGCTGCCTGACTTCGTGCGTCTGGCGGAAGCTTATGGACATGTCGGCATCGCGATTGAGCACCCGGCTGAGCTGGAAGAGAAGCTGACGCTGGCGCTGGAAACGCTGGCCAAAGGACGTCTGGTGTTTGTGGATGTCACCGTTGACGGTAGCGAGCACGTTTACCCGATGCAGATTCGCGGTGGCAGCATGGATGAGATGTGGTTAAGCAAAACGGAGAGGACATAATTATGCGTCGCATTTTATCAGTTCTGCTGGAGAACGAATCCGGCGCATTATCCCGTGTCGTCGGTCTGTTTTCGCAGCGCGGCTATAACATTGAAAGCCTGACCGTGGCACCGACCGACGATCCGACACTGTCGCGGATGACCATTCAGACAGTGGGCGATCAGAAGGTGCTGGAGCAGATTGAAAAGCAGCTGCACAAGCTGGTGGATGTGTTGCGTGTCACCGAACTGGGGCAGGGCGCCTATGTTGAGCGCGAAATCATGCTGGTGAAGATTCAGGCCAGCGGTTATGGCCGTGAAGAGGTGAAGCGTAACGCCGAGATCTTCCGCGGTCAGATTATCGACGTGACGCCGACGCTGTACACGGTTCAGCTGGCAGGCACCAGTGACAAACTGGACGCCTTCCTGAATAGCGTTCGCGAGGTTGCCGAAATTGTTGAAGTGGCACGCTCCGGTATCGTGGGCGTTTCACGTGGCGATCGCATCATGCGTTAATCACGCTGCGTCACCATCGATCCTCACCTAACCCGGCGAAATGCCGGGTTTTTTTATTTTTTATGCGCCAGGCGGGTTACATTCAGAAAAGCGGTTGCTCCGCGCACTTTTCTGCTGTTAGATGATAGTCATAAGTTATCCATAGCTTAACTGCGGCTATTTTTGCCGTTAAAGCGGATTTGATGGTGGGGTTATCGTGAAACTGGATGAAATTGCGCGTCTGGCAGGCGTATCGCGCACCACGGCCAGTTATGTGATCAATGGCAAAGCGCGGCAGTATCGTGTCAGCGACAAAACCGTTGAGAAAGTCATGGCGGTGGTACGTGAGCATAATTATCACCCTAATGCGGTGGCTGCCGGGCTGCGCGCCGGGCGAACGCGCTCTATTGGGTTAGTCATTCCCGATCTGGAAAATACCAGCTATACCCGTATTGCGAACTATCTGGAGCGACAGGCGCGTCAGCGCGGCTATCAGCTGCTGATTGCCTGTTCTGAAGATCAGCCTGATAACGAAATGCGCTGCATTGAACATCTGTTACAGCGGCAGGTCGATGCGATAATCGTCTCTACCTCGTTACCGCCAGAGCATCCCTTTTATCAGCGGTGGATCAACGATCCCCTGCCGATTATCGCGTTAGACCGCGCGCTGGATCGTGAACATTTCACCAGCGTAGTGGGTGCCGATCAGGATGATGCACAGACGCTGGCCGCTGAATTGCGTCAGCTTGAGGTTAAAAATGTGCTGTTCCTTGGCGCGTTACCTGAGCTCTCAGTGAGTTTTCTGCGGGAGATGGGGTTCCGCGATGCCTGGAAAGACGATCCCCGCCCGATTGACTATATCTACTGCAACAGCTTCGAACGTACAGCCGCTGCGGCGCTGTTTGAAAAATACCTGGAAGATCACCCGATGCCGGAGGCGCTGTTTACCACCTCATTTGGTCTGCTGCAGGGTGTCATGGATGTGACGCTGAAACGTGACGGAAGACTGCCGACCGAGCTGGCCATTGCCACGTTTGGCGACCACGAATTACTGGACTTTCTTGAGTGTCCGGTCCTGGCGGTAGGGCAGCGTCATCGTGACGTAGCAGAGCGCGTACTGGAATTAGTTTTAGCCTCTTTAGATGAACCCAGAAAACCGAAACCGGGTTTAACCCGCATTCGTCGTAATTTATACCGTCGCGGACAATTAAGCAGAAAAGTTAAATGAGTAACGGGCAGTATTACGCTGCCCGCCCATTTTATTTCCGTAATGTACTGATTAAATAAACAGGTCGACGTAAAAAAGCGTAAATTCTGCTCATCAAATCTAACAAAGTCGAAAGGCTTATTTTTATTATCTGCTTACAACTTCAACAAACTTCCTGCCCCGTCTGGCCTGAAGCTGCTGTGCTTCCTTTCGGAAATCCCCTAAAATGCCGCCGCTGTCTCAGAAACTACGATAAATATTCAGCGCTTCACATTGTTTCATTTTTAGTCATTTTTGCCCGGATCCTTATTTTTATTCAGGTATTCATTGGCTTAATTTTTATATTCCTTTTTTATTCGTTTATATCGTCGCCAGAAATTAATTTTGCGCTCTGTAAAGAGTGTTATTCAACTACCGCTCCGGCTTGACAAGGATTTCATGGGATCCTTAAACTCGTTTCGTGGTAAAAAGTGGGATAAAGTGGCGTAAATGGGTGACCAGGAGGAGAGACTGGCATGTTCCGCGGAGCAACGTTAGTCAATCTCGACAGCAAAGGGCGGCTCGCCGTACCCACGCGATATCGCGATTTGCTGATTGGGGAGTCTCAGGGGCAGATGGTCTGTACCATCGACCTCCACCAGCCATGCCTGTTGCTTTATACCCTGCCCGAATGGGAAATCATTGAAAAAAAGCTGGCACGCCTTTCCAGTATGAATCCACTTGAGCGTCGCGTGCAGCGTTTGCTACTGGGACATGCCAGTGAATGTCAGATGGACAATGCAGGCCGCCTGCTGCTGGCAAATACGCTTCGGCAGCATGCAAAATTAACCAAAGAAGTGATGCTGGTTGGACAGTTCAACAAGTTTGAGCTGTGGGATGAACAGACCTGGTATCAACAAGTCAGGGACGATATTGACGCAGAACAGTCGGCTCAGGAGCCTTTATCTGAGCGGTTGCAGGACTTGTCGCTATAGCTATGCAGGAAAATTTTAAACATACCACCGTACTGTTGGATGAGGCGGTTAACGGCCTCAATATCAGGGAAGACGGTATTTACATCGACGGTACTTTTGGCCGTGGTGGTCACTCACGCCTGATTCTTTCGCAACTGGGAGAGAAGGGAAGGCTGATCGCTATCGATCGCGATCCGCAAGCTATCGCCGCTGCTGCGGAGATCACCGACCCGCGTTTTTCAATTATTCATGGCCCTTTTTCCGCACTGGCAGAGTATGCCGCTGAACGGGATTTAGTCGGAAAAATTGACGGCATTTTACTCGATCTGGGGGTTTCATCACCGCAGCTGGATGATGCCGAACGCGGCTTCTCCTTTATGCGTGACGGACCGCTGGATATGCGCATGGATCCTTCGCGCGGTCACTCCGCCGCAGAATGGTTGCTGCACGCGGAAGAAGCGGATATCGCTTTCGTCCTGAAGACCTACGGTGAAGAACGATTCTCTAAACGTATTGCCCGGGCCATTGTCGAGCGCAATCGTGAACAGCCGATGACTCGCACCCGTGAGCTGGCTGAAGTCATCTCTGTCGCCATGCCCGTGAAAGATAAGTTTAAGCATCCGGCTACACGCAGCTTCCAGGCAATTCGTATCTGGATTAACAGCGAACTGGAAGAGATCGATATTGCGCTGAAAGGGGCGGTTGAGGTGCTGGCACCACAAGGTCGCCTCTCTGTCATCAGCTTCCATTCACTGGAAGATCGACTGGTGAAGCGCTTCATGCGCGATCAGAGTCGCGGGCCACAGGTGCCTGCCGGGATACCGATGACTGAACAGCAGCTGCGAGCCCTGGGCGGGCGTGAACTGAAGCTGCTTGGCAAGATGTCGCCAGGTGACGCTGAAGTCTCTGAGAATCCACGTGCGCGCAGTTCGGTATTACGTATCGCGGAGAAAACCGACGCATGATCGGCAATGAGCGCCACAGTCTGCCCGCCGTCATCGGCGGGGATTTGCTGCGAAAAGGCAAGATTCCGGTGCTGTTGCTGATCGCTGTGGTGGTGTCTGCCGTGCTGGTGGTCACCACCACCCATAAAACACGCCTGCTTACCGCGCAGCGCGAACAGCTGGTGCTGGAGCGTGATGCGCTGGATATTGAGTGGCGCAACCTGATTCTGGAAGAGAATGCGCTGGGCGACCATAGCCGGGTTGAACGCATCGCCACCGAGAAGCTGCAGCTGCAGCACGTTGATCCTTCACAAGAAAATATCGTGGTGCAGAAATAAGGATTTCAGATAGCGAATGAGCGGCACAGGCAGAACGCTGAAGTTAAAGAAACCGGAAGATAAAGCCAGCTTTGTAAGCTGGCGTTTTGCGTTGCTGTGCGGCTGTATTTTACTGGCGCTGGGCGGTTTGCTGTCGCGTGTGGCCTGGCTGCAGGTGATCAATCCGGGCAAGCTGGTGAAAGAGGGCGATCTGCGCTCGCTGCGTGTTCAGGCTGTGCCGACTTCACGCGGGATGATCAGCGATCGCGCTGGCCGCCCATTGGCAGTCAGTGTACCGGTTAATGCCATCTGGGCTGATCCAAAAGAGCTGCATGCCGGTGGTGGCGTAACGCTGGACAGCCGCTGGAAAGCGCTGTCTGATGCGCTCTCTATTCCGCTTGATCAACTGGCGGCCCGCGTCAATGCCAATCCTAAAGGCCGCTTTGTCTATCTGGCGCGCCAGGTCAATCCGGCCATCGGTGAATACGTCAAAAAACTCAAACTTCCCGGTATTCATCTGCGCGAAGAGTCGCGTCGTTACTACCCTGCCGGGCAGGTGACCTCCCATCTGATTGGCTTTACCAATATCGACGGCCAGGGCATTGAAGGCATTGAAAAGAGCTTTGATAAATGGCTGACCGGTGCGCCGGGCGAGCGGACGGTACGCAAAGACCGTTATGGTCGCGTTATTGAAGATATCTCGTCAGTGGACAGCCGCGCCGCCCATAACCTGACTCTGAGTATTGATGAGCGCTTACAGGCGCTGGTCTACCGGGAACTGAATAATGCGGTGGCCTTTAACAAAGCGGAATCGGGCACCGCGGTGCTGGTGGATGTGAATACCGGTGAAGTGCTGGCGATGGCCAACAGTCCGGCTTACAACCCAAATAATCTCACCAACACGCCTAAAGATCTGATGCGTAACCGCGCAATTACCGACATCTTCGAGCCGGGTTCTACCGTGAAGCCGATGGTGGTGATGACCGCGCTGCAGCGCGGCGTGGTCAGAGAGAATAGCGTCCTGAATACCGTGCCGTACCGGGTCAATGGTCATGAGATCAAAGATGTGGCGCGCTACAACGAATTGACCCTGACAGGGGTTTTACAGAAGTCGAGTAACGTCGGTGTTTCACGTCTGGCGTTAGCGATGCCTTCCTCAGCGCTGGTAGAAACTTACGCGCGCTTTGGACTGGGCAAACCGACCAATTTGGGGCTGGTCGGGGAAAGCAGTGGCTTATACCCTAAAAAACAACGGTGGTCTGACATAGAGAGGGCCACCTTCTCTTTCGGCTACGGGCTAATGGTAACGCCGTTACAGTTAGCGCGAGTCTACGCAACGATTGGCAGCTATGGCATTAATCGCCCGCTGTCGATTACCAAAGTGGATCCGCCCGTCGCGGGACAACGCGTTTTCGATGAGTCACTGGTGAAAACCGTGATGCACATGATGGAAAGCGTGGCGCTGCCCGGTGGCGGTGGCGTTAAAGCGGCAATCAAGGGTTATCGCATTGCGATAAAAACCGGTACGGCGAAAAAAGTCGGGCCGGATGGACGCTACGTCAATAAATATATTGCTTATACCGCAGGCGTGGCGCCTGCCAGTCATCCCCGATTCGCGCTGGTGGTGGTGATCAACGATCCCCAGGCCGGCAAGTATTACGGCGGTGCGGTTTCTGCACCGGTGTTTGGTGCCATCATGGGCGGCGTACTGCGCACCATGAACATCGAGCCGGACGCATTACCGACGACCAATGACAGGAATGAGTTGGTGACTAACAGAAGTGAGGAATCAAGTGACAGATCGTAACCTGCGCGACTTACTCGGCCCCTGGGTGCCAGGTGCGCCGGCGCGCCCACTGCGCGACATGACCCTGGATAGCCGCATGGCGGCGTCTGGCGATCTGTTTGTCGCGGTTGCAGGCCATCAGGTCGATGGACGCCGTTTCATTCCGCAGGCGATTGCGCAGGGCGTCGCCGCCGTAGTGGCTGAAGCTGAGGATGAAGCGACCGACGGCGAAATCCGTGAGATGCACGGCGTACCGGTTATCTATCTGGCGCAGTTGAATCAGCGCCTTTCAGCCTTAGCAGGCCGCTTTTACCAGCAGCCGGGCGAGAAGCAGACGCTGATTGGCGTCACCGGCACCAACGGTAAAACCACGACTACCCAACTGCTGGCGCAGTGGGCGACGCTGCTGGGTGAGACCAGTGCGGTGATGGGCACCGTCGGCAACGGGCTGGTGGGGCACTTAGTCGCCGCAGAAAATACGACCGGTTCAGCAGTGGACGTTCAGCATACGCTGCACGAACTCGCTGAAAAAGGAGCGACCCTGACCGCGATGGAAGTCTCGTCACACGGTCTGGTGCAGCATCGCGTTGCAGCACTGCCGTTTGCCGCTGCGGTCTTCACCAACCTCAGTCGCGATCACCTCGATTACCACGGTGACATGCCGGGCTATGAGTCGGCCAAATGGCTGCTGTTTTCTGAGCATCAGGTTGGACAGGCGATTCTTAACGCTGATGATGAAGTTGGTCGTCGCTGGCTGGCGCGCTTACCTGATGCGGTTGCCGTCACCATGGAGGATAACCTTCAGCCGGGCTGCCATGGCCGCTGGCTGAAAGCCGATGCGGTGGAGTATCACGACAATGGTGCGCATATCCGTTTCAGCTCAAGCTGGGGCAACGGTGAAATCGACAGCCCGCTGATGGGCGCGTTCAACGTCAGTAATCTGCTGCTGGCACTGGCGACCCTGCTGTCACTGGATTATTCACTGGCGACGCTGGTCAGTGTTGCACCACGGTTACAGCCGGTTAACGGGCGTATGGAAGTCTTCAGCGCTGCAGGAAAACCGACGGTCGTAGTGGATTATGCCCACACGCCGGATGCGCTGGAAAAAGCGCTGGAAGCGGCACGTCTGCACTGCAAAGGAAAACTCTGGTGCCTGTTTGGCTGCGGCGGGGACCGTGACAAAGGCAAACGCCCGTTAATGGGTGCGATTGCTGAGCAATATGCGGATGTGGTGGTGATCACCGACGACAATCCGCGTAGCGAAGATCCGCAGGCGATAGTAAAAGACATTCTGACTGGTTTGCTCGAACCGGGCCGCGCCCGCGTGGTATCGGGTCGTGCGCAAGCGGTCACTAACGCCATTATGCAGGCACAGCCTGACGATATCGTGCTGGTGGCGGGTAAAGGCCATGAAGATTATCAGATCATCGGCAACCGTCGTCTCGACTACTCCGATCGTGCCACAGTAGCGGCACTGCTTGGAGGCGCAGCATGATTCCGGTTTCATTAAAGACCCTGGCGGAAATTACCGGCGGCACGCTGCACGGCAGCGATTTAACCCTGAATGATGTGACCACCGATACCCGCAAAGTGACGGCGGGCAGCCTGTTTGTCGCGCTGGTGGGCGAACGCTTTGATGCCCATGACTTCGCCGTAGATGCCATTGCTAGTGGCGCACAGGCGCTGCTGGTAAGTAAGCATTTACCTGTCGCCGTGCCTCAGGTGGTGGTTGAGGATACCCGGGTTGCCTTTGGCCGACTGGGTGCCTGGGTTCGTCAGCAGTCGACCGCCCGCGTAGTCGCGCTGACCGGCTCTTCCGGCAAAACCTCGGTTAAAGAGATGACCGCAGCGATTCTGCGTCAGTGTGGCGAGACGCTCTACACCTCGGGCAATCTCAACAACGATTATGGCGTACCGATGACGCTGCTCCGCCTGACCGCAGAACATCAGTACGCGGTTATCGAGCTGGGTGCTAATCATCAGGGCGAAATCGCCTACACCACTGACCTGGTTAAACCGGAAAGTGCACTGGTGAATAATCTGGCCGCGGCACACCTGGAGGGCTTTGGCTCACTGGCCGGTGTCGCTAAAGCGAAAGGTGAGATCTTTCAGGGTCTGCCGGCTCACGGCATTGCAATTCTCAACGAGGAGAGCAACGACTGGCCAAACTGGCAGACCACGCTGCAGGACAAAACCGTGTGGCGCTTCTCGCCGCAGGCGGCTGAGTGTGATTTCTCCGCCCGGGATATCCGCATTGCGCAGGATGGCACCCATTTTGTGATGAACACACCGCGTGGCACAGCTGAGATCGTATTACCGTTGCCGGGTCGTCATAACATCGCTAACGCTCTGGCGGCGGCGGCACTGGCTCTGTCGGTAGATGCGCCGCTTAGCGCCGTTCAGCAGGGACTGAAAAACCTGCAGTCGGTGCCAGGTCGCCTGTTCCCGGTACGTCTCTCTGCGCATCAACTGCTGCTGGATGACAGCTACAACGCTAACGTCGGATCGATGACCGCCGCCGTCCAGGTCCTGTCAGAGATGCCTGGTTACCAGGTGCTGGTCGCGGGTGATATGGCGGAACTGGGTGAAGAGACTGAAAAATGCCACCGCGAAATTGGCGAAGCGGCACGCGAAGCAGGCCTTGACCGCGTACTGACCTGTGGAAAATTCAGCCAATTCATCAGTGAAAGCAGTGGCGTTGGTGAACATTTCAGCGATAAGACGGCGCTGACTGAACGTTTACGAGAATTGTTGTCCCAACACTCAGAAATTACCGTCCTGATAAAAGGTTCACGTAGTGCCGCCATGGAGCAGGTAGTACAGAGCTTAAAGGAGAAAGGAACATGTTAGTTTGGCTGGCCGAGCATCTGGTCGCTTTTTATTCGGGCTTTAACGTCTTTTCCTATCTGACGTTTCGCGCCATTGTCAGCCTGCTGACCGCACTATTTATCTCACTCTGGATGGGGCCGCGCCTGATCGCCTGGCTGCAGAAATTACAGATTGGCCAGGTCGTCCGTAACGATGGCCCGGAATCGCACTTCAGTAAGCGCGGGACGCCTACCATGGGCGGCATCATGATTCTGACCTCCATCACCATTTCGGTGCTGATGTGGGCCTATCCGTCGAACCCCTATGTCTGGTGCGTGCTGTTCGTGCTGGTCGGCTTTGGCATCATCGGCTTTGTCGATGACTACCGTAAAGTGGTGCGCAAAGACACCAAAGGCCTGATCGCCCGCTGGAAATATTTCTGGATGTCGGTGATTTCGCTGGGTGTGGCGTTCGGACTCTATGCGGCGGGCAAAGATACCCCCGCGACTCAACTGGTCGTGCCGTTTTTCAAAGACATCATGCCGCAGCTTGGCCTTTTTTATGTGCTGCTTGCCTACTTTGTGATCGTCGGAACGGGTAACGCGGTCAATCTGACCGATGGCCTGGATGGGCTGGCGATTATGCCAACCGTCTTTGTCGCTGCGGGCTTCGCGCTGGTTGCCTGGGCAACCGGTAATGTGAAGTTTGCTGAATACCTTCATATTCCCTATCTGCGTCACGCCGGTGAGCTGGTGATTGTCTGTACCGCTATCGTCGGGGCAGGGCTGGGCTTCCTGTGGTTCAACACCTATCCGGCTCAGGTCTTTATGGGCGACGTCGGCTCGCTGGCTTTAGGCGGCGCGCTGGGCACTATCGCGGTGTTACTGCGTCAGGAATTTTTACTGGTGATCATGGGCGGCGTATTTGTGGTTGAAACGCTGTCGGTGATCCTGCAGGTGGGATCGTTCAAGTTGCGCGGCCAGCGTATTTTCCGCATGGCGCCGATCCATCACCACTATGAACTTAAGGGCTGGCCGGAACCGCGCGTTATCGTGCGCTTCTGGATTATTTCGCTAATGCTGGTGCTGATTGGCCTGGCCACGCTGAAGGTGCGTTAATCATGGCTGACTATCGGGGTAGAAAAGTCGTCATCATCGGACTGGGCCTTACCGGGCTCTCCTGTGTTGATTTCTTTTTAGCGCAGGGCGTCACGCCTCGCGTGATGGATACCCGTGTCTCGCCGCCGGGACTGGATAAATTACCCGGGCAGGTTGAACGCCATCTGGGCGGCATTAATAGTGACTGGTTACTGGCGGCCGATCTGATTGTTGCCAGCCCAGGCGTCGCGCTGGCGCATCCGATTCTCAGCGAAGCGGTTGAAGCCGGAATTGAAATCGTCGGTGACATTGAGCTGTTCTGCCGCGAGGCGCAGGCACCCATCGTGGCAATTACCGGTTCCAACGGCAAAAGCACCGTGACCACGCTGGTGGGTGAGATGGCGAAAGCCGCAGGCTGGCAGGCCGGCGTCGGCGGCAATATTGGTCTGCCCGCGCTGAGTCTGCTGCAATCACCGGCCCAACTCTATGTACTGGAACTTTCCAGCTTCCAGCTTGAGACTACGCACAGCCTGAAAGCGGCTGCGGCAACCGTGCTTAACGTTACCGAAGATCATATGGATCGCTATCCGCTGGGTATGCAGCAGTATCGTGCTGCCAAGCTGCGGGTCTATGAGAATGCGCAGATCTGCATCGTTAACGCCGATGATGCGCTGACGATGCCAGTACGTGGTGCGGATAAGCGCTGCGTCAGTTTTGGTGTCGATTTCGGCGACTACCACCTCAACAAGCAGCAGGGCAGTATCTGGCTGCGGGTAAAAGGCGAGAAAGTCCTGAACACCGCTGAAATGAAGATGGTGGGACAGCACAACTACACCAACGCGCTGGCGGCGCTGGTGCTGGCTGATGCGGTGGGTCTGCCACGCGCCTCCAGCCTCGCGGCTTTAACGCACTTTAACGGTCTGGCGCATCGCTTCCAGCTGGTCCATGAACACCATGGTGTGCGCTGGATTAATGACTCCAAAGCGACCAACGTCGGCAGCACCGAAGCGGCGCTGAATGGTCTGCAGGTAGAGGGAACGCTATGGCTGCTGATGGGCGGTGATGGTAAGTCAGCCGACTTTACGCCGCTGATCCCCTGGCTGCAGGGCGACAATGTGCGTATCTACTGTTTTGGCCGCGACGGCGATGCGCTGGCAGCGCTGCGTCCTGAGATCGCCGTACGCACGGAGACGATGCGTCAGGCGATGGAGCAGATCGCGCCGCAGGTTAAAGCAGGCGATATGGTACTGCTGTCGCCGGCCTGCGCCAGCCTTGACCAGTTCCGTAACTTTGAGCAGCGCGGTGAGCAGTTCGCGCAACTGGCGAAGGAGCTGAGCTGATGCGTATTCCTGGCGCCGGACTGGCGGGTTACTTCTCAGGACGCCTGAAAGACTGGGTGATGGGCGCTCGCGAAAGTGATGACTCATCGCTGGTGCTTTATGACCGCACACTGTTATGGCTGACGCTGGGCCTGGCGGTAATTGGTTTTGTGATGGTGACGTCGGCGTCAATGCCGGTAGGTCAGCGTCTGAATGACGATCTTTTCTACTTCGCCAAACGTGATGCGTTTTACATCGTGCTGGCTTTAGGTATGGCGCTGGTCACGCTGCGTGTGCCGATGGATTTCTGGCAGCGCTACAGCAACGTGATGCTGATGGTCACGGTGGCGATGCTGCTGATTGTTCTGGTCGTCGGCAGCTCGGTTAACGGTGCCTCGCGCTGGATCGCGCTCGGGCCGCTGCGTATCCAGCCTGCGGAGCTGTCGAAGCTCTCCCTGTTCTGCTATCTCGCCAGCTACCTGGTGCGCAAAGTGGAAGAGGTGCGAAACAACTTCTGGGGCTTCTGTAAGCCGATGGGCGTGATGGTCGTGCTGGCTGTGTTACTGCTGGCGCAGCCGGACCTGGGTACGGTGGTGGTGCTGTTTGTCACTACGCTGGCGATGCTGTTCCTGGCCGGTGCCAAACTGTGGCAGTTCATGGCGATTATCGGCTCCGGTATTTTTGCGGTAATTCTGCTGATTATTGCCGAACCTTATCGTATGCGTCGTGTGACCTCGTTCTGGAACCCGTGGGAAGATCCGTTTGGTAGCGGCTACCAGCTGACGCAGTCTCTGATGGCATTTGGTCGCGGGGAATTCTGGGGGCAGGGGCTCGGTAACTCGGTGCAAAAGCTGGAATATCTGCCGGAAGCGCATACCGACTTTATTTTCGCCATCATCGGGGAAGAACTCGGCTATGTCGGTGTGGTAATGGCACTTTTAATGGTATTCTTCGTCGCTTTTCGTGCGATGTCGATTGGCCGTCGTGCTCTGGAACTGGATCAGCGTTTTTCCGGGTTTTTAGCCTGTTCAATCGGTGTCTGGTTCAGCTTCCAGGCGCTGGTTAACGTCGGGGCTGCAGCCGGTATGTTACCGACCAAAGGCCTGACCTTACCGCTGATCAGTTACGGTGGTTCGAGTCTGATCATTATGTCGACCGCCATCGTCTTTTTATTACGCATAGATTATGAAACGCGCCTGGCGAAAGCGCAGGCGTTTACCCGAGGTGGTCGATGAGCGGTAAGCGATTGATGGTGATGGCAGGCGGAACCGGTGGACATGTCTTTCCCGGTCTGGCTGTCGCCCATCATCTGATGGAACAGGGCTGGCAGGTTCGCTGGTTAGGCACCGCCGACCGTATGGAAGCCGATCTGGTGCCAAAACATGGCATTGACATCGACTTCATCCGCATCAGCGGGTTACGCGGGAAAGGCATGAAAGCGCTGCTGCTGGCACCGCTGCGCATCTTCAATGCATGGCGTCAGGCGCGTCGCATCATGAAAGCCTGGCAGCCGGATGTGGTGCTGGGCATGGGCGGCTATGTTTCTGGTCCTGGCGGCTTAGCGGCGTGGAGCTGTGGTATTCCTGTGGTGCTGCATGAGCAGAATGGGATCGCCGGGCTGACCAACAAATGGCTGGCGAAAATCGCCACCAAAGTTTTGCAGGCGTTTCCGGGCGCGTTTCCCGCCGCCGATGTGGTGGGAAATCCGGTTCGTACTGATGTTCTGGCTCTGCCTTTGCCCGCGCAACGTCTGGCGGATCGTCATGGCCCGATTCGGGTACTGGTGATTGGCGGCAGTCAGGGTGCGCGGATTCTGAACCAGACGCTACCGCAGGTTGCGGCGCTGGTGGGTGATGAGATCACCCTGTGGCATCAGACGGGTAAAGGGGCACAGCCCGAAACAGAGAAAGCGTATCAGCAGGTCGGACAGACGCAGCATAAGGTCACTGAGTTTATAGATGACATGGCTGCCGCCTACGCCTGGGCTGATGTGGTGGTATGTCGCTCCGGCGCATTAACCGTGAGCGAAGTCGCTGCCGCCGGATTACCGGCGATTTTCGTGCCGTTTCAGCACAAAGATCGCCAGCAGTACTGGAACGCGCTGCCGCTGGAGAAAGCGGGCGCCGCCAGAATTTTTGAGCAGCCGCAGTTTACTGCGGAGGCTGTAGCGGATCTGCTACGCCACTGGGATCGCGTAACACTGCTGACGATGGCTGAGCAGGCCCGTCAGGTGGCGATTCCCGATGCGACTGAACGAGTCGCTCAGGAAGTGGCTCGCGCCGCAAAGTAATCATTCCGGTCAGCGTGTCTGACCTGTACCCCGAGTGGGTACAAACTGAAATAGCAGGTAACTGAGAGCGATGAATACACAACAATTGGCAAAACTGCGTTCTATCGTGCCTGAGATGCGTCGCGTCCGGCACATCCACTTTGTCGGCATCGGTGGTGCTGGCATGGGCGGTATTGCCGAAGTGTTAGCAAATGAAGGCTACCATATCAGCGGTTCAGATCTGGCCCCTAACCCGGTGACACAGAACCTGATTGCGCTGGGTGCCACCATTTATTTTAACCATCGCCCCGAAAATGTGACCGATGCCAGCGTCGTAGTCGTCTCCAGCGCCGTATCGCAGGATAACCCGGAACTGGTGGCAGCACGTGAGCAGCGTATCCCGGTGATCCGTCGCGCGGAGATGCTGGCTGAACTGATGCGTTTCCGTCACGGCATCGCCGTTGCGGGTACGCATGGCAAAACGACCACCACGGCGATGGTGTCGAGTATTTATGCGGAAGCGGGTCTTGATCCAACCTTCGTTAACGGCGGTCTGGTTAAAGCAGCGGGTACTCATGCGCGTCTGGGTCACAGCCGCTATCTGATTGCCGAAGCAGATGAGAGCGATGCGTCATTCCTGCATCTGCAGCCGATGGTGGCGATTGTGACCAACATCGAAGCTGACCATATGGACACCTATCAGGGCGATTTTGAGAACCTGAAGCAGACGTTTATTAACTTCCTGCATAACCTGCCGTTTTACGGTCGTGCGGTGATGTGTGTGGACGATGCGGTCATCCGTGATCTGATACCGCGTGTGGGACGTCATATCACCACGTACGGTTTCAGTGACGATGCTGACCTGCGCATTGAAAATTATGAGCAGAGTGGCGCGCAGGGGCATTTCACCCTGATCCGTCAGGACAAGGCGCCACTGCAGATTACGCTGAACGCGCCGGGTCGCCATAACGCCCTGAACGCGGCGGCAGCGGTCGCCGTCGCCACTGAAGAGGGCATTGAAGACAATGCCATACTGGCTGCGCTGGAGAGTTTCCAGGGTACGGGGCGTCGCTTTGATCTGCTGGGTGAATTCCCGACAGAGCCGGTCAACGGACAGCCGGGCAGCGCGATGCTGGTAGATGATTACGGTCATCATCCCACCGAAGTGGACGCGACGATTAAAGCCGCGCGCGCAGGCTGGCCGGATAAAAAACTGGTGATGGTGTTTCAGCCGCACCGTTACAGCCGCACCCGCGATCTGTTTGATGATTTCGCCAACGTGCTGTCGCATGTCGATGTGTTGCTGATGCTGGATGTGTACTCCGCCGGTGAAACCGCGATTCCGGGTGCCGACAGCCGTTCGCTGTGCCGTGCCATTCGTAACCGGGGCAAGGTTGATCCGATTCTGGTGCCGGAACATGACGCGCTGCCGGAGATGCTGGCACCGCTGCTGTCAGGCAATGACCTGATTCTGGTACAGGGCGCCGGTAACGTCGGCAAGGTTGCCCGCAAGCTGGCGGAGACTAAGCTTCAGCCGGAACGCAAAGCGGAGGATCGTCATGGCGGATAAAGTTGCCGTATTAATGGGCGGCACCTCAGCAGAGCGTGAGGTTTCGCTGAACTCGGGTCAGGCCGTCGTCGCCGGACTGCGTGAAATGGGCATCGATGCGCATGGCATTGATACCCGCGATGTGTCGGTGCTGACGCTGAAAGAGCAGGGCTTTACCAAAGCTTTTATCGCGCTGCATGGCCGGGGCGGAGAAGATGGCACAATGCAGGCGGTACTGGAGTTTCTGCAACTGCCTTACACCGGCAGCGGCGTAATGGCATCGGCTGTGACCATGGATAAGCTGCGCACCAAACTGCTGTGGCAGGGTCGCGGATTACCGTCAGGAAAATTTGTCTGGCTGACGCGTCAGCAGTTCGATGCCGGGCTGGATGCCGAGAGCAACGCGGCGATTACAGCGCTGGGTCTGCCACTGTTTGTTAAGCCAGCCTGTGAAGGCTCCAGCGTGGGTATCAGCCGGGTTAACGAGCTGAGCGCGCTGTCTGCCGCACTGGAAATGGCGTTTAAGTACGACAATGACGTACTGGTCGAGGCGTTTCTCAGCGGCGCGGAGTATACCGTCGCGATTGTGGGCGATCATATTCTGCCCTCAATTGAAATAAAGAGCGCCAGTGAGTTCTATGACTATGAAGCTAAATACATTTCTGACGATACTCAGTACGTCTGTCCGGCCGGGTTAAGCGCTGAACGTGAAGCTGAATTACAGCAGCTGGTGCTGGCGGCCTGGCGTGCACTGGGCTGTCGTGGCTGGGGACGGGTTGATGTGATGACGGATGGGGCAGGGAATTTCCAGCTACTGGAAGCCAATACCTCGCCGGGCATGACCAGTCACAGTCTGGTTCCTATGGCAGCGAAACAGGCGGGCATGAGTTTCCCGCAGCTGGTTGCCCATATTCTGGAGCTGGCCGACTGATATGTCACAGGCGGCGATGAGAGTTCGAAACCGTGAACCGCAGGAGCGTATTCGCACCGGGCGCAGTAACGGAGCCCGACTGTTCGGCATTGTTTTTCTGCTGATCGTTATCGGGATTATGGTTGCTGGCGGGCTGGTAGTGTTGAAGTGGATGAACGATGCGTCCCGGCTGCCGCTTTCAAAGCTGGTGGTAACAGGACAGACGCACTACACGACTCACGACGATATCCGTCAGGCGATTCTATCGCTGGGTCCGCCTGGCACGTTTATGTCTCAGGATGTGGATATCCTGCAGCAGCAGATTGAGCGACTGCCGTGGATTAAGCAGGTCAGCGTACGTAAGCAGTGGCCAGACGAACTGAAAATCCATCTGGTGGAGTATACGCCAGTGGCGCGCTGGAACGATTTGCATATGGTGGATGCTGAAGGTGTCTCCTTCAGCGTACCCGCCAGTCATGCCGGCAAAGAGACAATGCCGATGTTGTATGGGCCTGAAGGGAGTGAGAAAGAGGTCCTGGCGGGCTATCACAGCATGGATGATGTGCTGAAAGCCCGGAAGTTTACTCTGAAGGTGGCGTCGATGACGGCCCGTCGTTCATGGCAGCTGGTTACCAGTGATGATGTACGCATCGAACTGGGGCGCAGCGACACTATGAAACGACTGAATCGCTTTATTGAGCTCTACCCGGTGCTGCAACAGCAAGGTCAGAACGAGAGCAAACGTATCAGCTACGTGGATTTGCGATACGACTCTGGCGCTTCTGTTGGCTGGACACCGGTCGTGATGGAGCCACAGGACAGTAATCAGCAACAGAACCAGGCACAGGCTAAACAACAATGATCAAGGCAACGGACAGAAAACTGGTAGTTGGACTCGAAATCGGCACTGCAAAGGTTGCCGCCCTGGTTGGGGAAGTTCTGCCCGATGGTATGGTCAACATTATTGGGGTGGGCAGTTGCCCTTCCCGCGGTATGGATAAAGGTGGCGTAAACGACCTTGAGTCGGTGGTGAAATGCGTTCAGCGCGCCATCGATCAGGCTGAGCTGATGGCAGATTGCCAGATCTCCTCCGTCTACCTTGCTTTATCGGGCAAACATATCAGTTGTCAGAACGAAATCGGGATGGTTCCGATTTCGGAAGAGGAAGTGACTCAGGATGATGTAGAGAACGTTGTACATACCGCCAAATCGGTAAGAGTACGTGACGAGCACCGCATCCTGCACGTGATTCCTCAGGAATACGCAATTGATTATCAGGAAGGGATTAAGAATCCGGTCGGACTGTCCGGCGTGCGCATGCAGGCAAAAGTGCACCTGATCACCTGCCACAACGATATGGCGAAGAACATCGTTAAAGCCGTTGAGCGTTGCGGACTGAAAGTGGATCAGCTGATTTTTGCCGGCCTCGCCTCCAGTTTTGCGGTTCTGACTGAAGACGAACGTGAGCTGGGCGTCTGTGTTGTCGATATTGGTGGCGGTACAATGGACATAGCCGTATATACCGGCGGCGCTTTACGGCACACTAAGGTGATTCCGTATGCAGGCAACGTTGTCACCAGCGATATCGCGTATGCGTTTGGTACACCACCAACGGATGCTGAGGCGATTAAAGTGCGCCATGGTTGCGCGCTGGGCTCGATTGTCGGCAAAGATGAGAACGTTGAAGTGCCGAGCGTAGGCGGACGTCCACCGCGCAGCCTGCAACGTCAGACGCTGGCGGAAGTGATTGAGCCGCGTTATACCGAACTTTTGAATCTGGTCAATGACGAGATTCTGCAGTTACAGGAACAACTGCGTCAGCAGGGCGTGAAACATCATCTGGCCGCAGGCATTGTCCTGACCGGTGGTGCAGCGCAAATCGAAGGACTGGCGGCCTGTGCGCAACGCGTATTCCATACGCAGGTGCGTATCGGACAGCCGCTGAATATTACCGGCCTGACTGACTATGCGCAGGAATCGTACTACTCCACCGCCGTGGGACTGTTGCATTACGGCAAAGAGTCGCACATGAACGGTGATGCAGAGACCGAAAAACGGGTTTCAGTAGGTAACTGGTTCAAGCGTATTAACAGTTGGTTAAAAAAAGAGTTTTAATTTTTGTGAAAGGGGATCATGCTGTTTTCTTTAGTGATCTCCAGGCGACAGGCACATAACGGAGAGAAATCATGTTTGAACCTATGGAATTAACCAACGACGCGGTGATTAAAGTCATCGGCGTCGGTGGCGGCGGCGGTAACGCCGTAGAGCACATGGTACGCGAACGTATCGAAGGTGTGGAATTCTTTGCTGTGAATACCGACGCGCAAGCGCTGCGTAAAACAGCTGTCGGCCAGACCATCCAGATCGGTAATAACATTACCAAAGGTCTGGGTGCGGGTGCGAACCCGGAAGTGGGCCGTAACTCTGCAGAAGAAGATCGCGAAGCACTGCGGGCTGCGCTGGAAGGGGCAGACATGGTCTTCATCGCAGCAGGCATGGGCGGCGGTACCGGTACCGGTGCAGCGCCTGTGGTCGCTGAAGTGGCCAAGGATCTCGGTATCCTGACGGTGGCGGTTGTCACCAAGCCATTCAACTTCGAAGGCAAGAAACGCATGGCGTTTGCCGAGCAGGGGATCGCTGAACTCTCCAAGCATGTCGATTCACTGATCACCATTCCAAACGACAAGCTGCTGAAAGTGCTGGGTCGTGGCATTTCCCTGCTGGATGCGTTTGGCGCGGCCAATGACGTGCTGAAAGGCGCAGTACAGGGTATCGCCGAACTGATCACCCGTCCGGGCCTGATGAACGTCGACTTTGCTGACGTGCGTACAGTGATGTCCGAAATGGGCTATGCAATGATGGGTTCAGGCGTGGCGTGCGGTGAAGATCGTGCGGAAGAAGCGGCTGAAATGGCGATCTCCAGCCCGCTGCTGGAAGATATCGACCTGTCAGGTGCCCGTGGCGTGCTGGTCAACATTACTGCGGGCTTCGACCTGCGTCTGGATGAGTTCGAAACCGTGGGTAACACTATCCGCGCCTTCGCTTCTGACAACGCGACCGTGGTAATCGGTACGTCGCTGGATCCGGAAATGAACGATGAACTGCGCGTTACCGTGGTGGCAACCGGTATCGGTATGGACAAGCGTCCGGAAATCACCCTGGTGACGAACAAGCCAGCCAGTCAGCCTGTGATGGATCATCGCTATCAGCAGCACGGTATGTCACCGCTGCCGCAGGAGCAGAAGCCTGCTGCCAAAGTCGTTAACGACCAGGCTGCGCAGTCGAATAAAGAGCCAGACTATCTTGATATTCCGGCCTTTTTACGTAAGCAGGCCGACTAGGATTAACCCTATAATTGGGATTCTCCGCTCTTTGTGCTAAAGTGTCTGTCCGCTGGTAAAGTATACTGGCGGTCGGAAAGGTGATACTGCGAGATAATGCGATGATCAAACAAAGGACATTAAAACGTATTGTTCAGGCGACTGGTGTCGGTTTACATACCGGCAAAAAAGTCACACTGACATTACGCCCTGCGTCGGCTAATACCGGGGTCATCTATCGTCGCACCGACTTGAATCCACCGGTAGATTTTCCGGCTGATGCAAAATACGTGCGCGACACCATGCTGAGTACCTGCCTGGTGAACGATGAAGGCGTGCGTATTTCAACGGTTGAACACCTTAATGCCGCCCTGGCGGGTCTCGGTATTGACAACATTATTGTTGAAGTCGATGCGCCAGAAATCCCGATCATGGATGGCAGCGCAGCACCGTTTATCTATCTGCTGATGGATGCGGGCATCGAGCAGCTCAACAGCGCGAAGAAATTTGTGCGTGTTAAGCAGACCGTGCGTGTGGAAGAGGGTGACAAATGGGCTGAGATCAAACCGTACAACGGTTTCTCACTCGATTTCACCATCGACTTCAAGCACCCGGCTATCGATTCCAGCTCACAGCGCTATGCGATGAACTTCTCTGCTGACGCCTTTGTTCGTCAAATCAGCCGGGCGCGTACATTTGGCTTTATGCGTGAAATCGAATATCTGCAGTCTAAAGGCCTGTGCCTGGGCGGTAGCTTAGATTGTGCGATAGGTCTGGATGATTTCCGCGTACTGAATGAAGAAGGTCTGCGTTTTGAAGACGAGTTTGTCCGTCACAAAATGCTGGACGCGATTGGCGACTTGTTTATGTGTGGTCACAACATCATTGGCGCATTCACTGCGTTCAAATCGGGCCACGCGCTGAACAACAAGCTGCTGCAAGCAGTTCTGGCTAAGCAGGAAGCCTGGGAATGGGCAACCTTCGAAGACGAAGCCGAACTGCCGCTGGCATTCAAAGCACCGAATCTGGTTCTGGCTTAACTACCCCAGAACGTGAAACGGCTGGTTATGCTGACACCCTCTCCGGTCAGCGGCACCAGCCGTTTTTTTATTGCCTTCCATAACACACCTGATAACGGCGACCTCGCCCGCAAAGCGTTGTCTGTTCTGCTGAATTGCTGAACAATCACACGCGTTTTCTCTCGCCGCCTCTTTAATCCCAGGTGTGGATGCCCCACATTAATGTTACTATCTGTGGCGCTTTTACAGGCCGAAATCCGTTGCGGCTCGCGGCGGGTACCAGAAAACAAGAGCGCAACAGAGCATGCGCGATGGAAAGGTTGTGATCGGGATTCTTCTGCGCTGGCGACAATTAGGTAGACGCTACTTCTGGCCCCATCTCCTGTTAGGGATGGTAGCGGCCAGCTTTGGCCTGCCAGCCTGTGCGCAAAGCTCCGAACTCAACGCCTCGTCTGAATCGCCGGCCAGCAGTCTCTTTCTGGGCAATGCTACCCGCTTTGATCATTTAATCCGGCTTCAGGAAGCGTCCCGGCGACCGAGCTTCAGCGTGGATTACTGGCATCAGCACGCCATCCGCACCGTTATCCGTCACCTCTCTTTCACGCTGGCACCTCAGGTGCAGGCGGAGCAACAGCAATTACCGCTGGCGGCACAAAAGCTGGCGCTGATTGACTCACTGCATAATTTACTGACATCACATTCTGCGCTGCACACTGCACCGCAGCAGATATCTGCCCCCCCTCTTTTCATGGCCGCTACCCGCTCATGGGTAGAATGGCATGCCAGTGTGCATGGCATTCGCGCCGGACCCGCCCGATTGTTCTGCTAATATTTTTGGTTTTATTCACTCTGTTTAGATTTCGCAGTCCGGAATGCGCCGGCTGAATTGAGAATATATTTACTATGTTAAGCAAAATATTGACCAAGGTTTTTGGTAGCAGTAACGATCGTACGCTGCGCCGTATGCGCAAAGTGGTGGACGTCATCAATAAGATGGAGCCCGATTTTGAGAAGCTCTCTGACGATGAACTGAAAGCGAAAACCGACGAGTTCCGCGAGCGCCTGAAAAAAGGTGAATCGCTGGAAAGCCTGATCCCTGAAGCGTTCGCGACCGTGCGTGAAGCGAGTAAACGTGTGTTCGGTATGCGTCACTTCGACGTGCAGCTGATCGGCGGCATGGTGCTGAACGATCGCTGCATCGCTGAGATGCGTACCGGTGAAGGTAAAACCCTGACCGCAACGCTGCCAGCCTATCTGAATGCGCTCTCTGGCAAAGGCGTTCATGTGGTGACCGTCAACGACTATCTGGCACAGCGTGATGCGGAAAACAACCGTCCACTGTTTGAGTTCCTGGGGTTAAGCATCGGTATCAACATGTCGGGCCTGCCAGCGGTGGCGAAGCGTGAAGCTTACGCTGCTGATATTACCTACGGCACCAACAACGAATATGGCTTTGATTACCTGCGCGACAACATGGCTTTCAGCCCGGAAGAGCGCGTGCAGCGTAAACTGCACTATGCGCTGGTGGATGAGGTCGACTCCATCCTGATCGATGAAGCGCGTACGCCGCTGATTATCTCCGGTCCGGCAGAAGACAGTTCTGAGCTTTATACCAAAGTGAACAAAATCATCCCTCATCTGGTACGCCAGGATAAAGAAGATACCGAAACCCATCAGGGTGAAGGCGACTTCTGGGTTGATGAGAAAGCGCGTCAGGCTCATATGTCTGAGCGTGGTCTGGTGAAAGTGGAGGAGCTGCTGGTCAGCCAGGGCATCATGGAAGCAGGCGAGTCTCTCTACTCACCGACCAACATCATGCTGATGCACCACGTCACTGCGGCGCTGCGTGCGCACGCACTCTTTACCCGCGATGTTGATTACATCGTGAAAGATGGCGAAGTGGTGATTGTTGATGAACACACCGGCCGTACCATGCAGGGCCGTCGCTGGTCCGATGGTCTGCATCAGGCGATTGAAGCGAAAGAAGGCGTTGAGATTCAGAACGAGAACCAGACGCTGGCCTCTATCACCTTCCAGAACTACTTCCGTATTTACGAGAAGCTGGCCGGTATGACCGGTACTGCCGATACCGAAGCGTTCGAATTCAGCTCTATTTACAAGCTCGACACCATTGTGGTGCCGACTAACCGTCCGATGGTGCGTAAAGATCTGGCCGACCTGGTCTACATGACCGAGAAAGAGAAGATCGATGCCATTATCGAAGATATCCGTGAGCGTACTGCCAACGGTCAGCCAGTGCTGGTGGGAACCATCTCGATTGAAAAATCAGAAGTGGTTTCTAACGAACTGACCCGTGCCGGTATCAAACATAACGTCCTGAACGCCAAATTCCACGCCCGCGAAGCGGATATCGTGGCGCAGGCCGGTCAGCCGGGTGCGGTCACTATTGCCACCAACATGGCCGGACGTGGTACGGATATTATGCTGGGCGGTAGCTGGCATGCCGAGGTGGCTGAACTGGAAGAGCCAACTGAAGCGCAAATCGAAGAGATCAAAGCGGCATGGCAGATTCGTCATGATGCGGTGCTGGCGTCAGGTGGTTTGCACATCGTCGGTACTGAGCGTCACGAATCACGTCGTATCGATAATCAGCTGCGCGGTCGTGCCGGCCGTCAGGGTGATGCCGGTTCTTCGCGTTTCTACCTGTCGATGGAAGATGCGCTGATGCGTATTTTCGCCTCAGACCGCGTCTCCAACATGATGCGTAAACTGGGCATGAAGCCAGGCGAAGCGATTGAGCATCCATGGGTCACCAAAGCGATTGCCAATGCACAGCGCAAAGTTGAAAGCCGTAACTTCGATATTCGTAAGCAACTGCTGGAATATGATGATGTGGCGAATGACCAGCGTCGCGCAATCTACAGTCAGCGTAATGAGCTGCTGGATGTGTCTGATGTTAGCGAAACCATTAACAGCATTCGTCACGATGTTTACAAAGTGACGATTGATACCTACATTCCGCCACAGTCGCTGGAAGAAATGTGGGACGTGCCAGGCCTGGAAGAGCGTCTGCGTGCTGACTTCGATCTGAACCTGCCGATTGCAGAGTGGCTGGATAAAGAGCCTGACCTGCACGAAGAAGTGCTGCGTGAGCGCATCATGACCCACGCCACGGAAAGCTACGCTGAGAAAGAGCAGATCGTTGGCGCAGAGATGATGCGCAACTTCGAAAAAGGCGTGATGCTGCAGACGCTGGATTCATTGTGGAAAGAGCATCTGGCTGCGATGGACTACCTGCGTCAGGGTATTCATCTGCGCGGCTATGCGCAGAAAGATCCTAAGCAGGAGTACAAGCGTGAATCCTTCGCCATGTTTGCTGCGATGCTTGAATCACTGAAATATGAAGTGATCAGTACGCTGAGCAAAGTGCAGGTGCGTATGCCAGAAGAAGTTGAAGCGATGGAGCAACAGCGTCGTGAGGAAGCTGAACGTCTGGCGCAGCAACAGCAGCTAAGCCATGTAGAAGAAGATCTGCTGGCAGCCGAGCCTGTGGCGGAGCAGAGTGGTGAACGCAAAGTCGGCCGCAACGACCCCTGCCCATGTGGTTCCGGCAAAAAGTACAAACAGTGCCATGGCCGTATTGCCTGAGACTGAATGCTGATGAAAAAGGAGCCAATGGCTCCTTTTTTTATGCGCTCTGCTAACGTAATCTCTGCGCCAGCGCTGAGCTAAAGCGGTTAACTTCCGCTCCGGCATGCTCTAGAATCAGCCTTCATTCACCTATGACGACCGGATAGTTTCCATGAAGCACCTGCAGGTTGCAGTTGGCATCATTCGCAATGCCAATAAACAGATTTTCCTTGCCCAGCGCGCGGCAAGCTCTTACATGGCGAACAAGTGGGAGTTTCCTGGCGGTAAGATTGAAGCGGGCGAAAGCGCCGAACAGGGGCTGATCAGGGAGCTACACGAAGAGACCGGGATTGACGTCACTGAGGCGCGCCCGATTGGTCATGCAGACCACAGCTATGACGATCTGCGCGTAACGCTGCATTTCTTTCTGGTTGAAGGGTGGAACGGCGAGCCGTGGGGCAAAGAGGGTCAGCCACAGCGTTGGGTTGATCAGCATGCGCTGGTGGCGGAGGAGTTTCCACCCGCGAATCACCAGCTGATTGCGCGACTGGTCGCGGGCGAACTCTGACTGAATGGGGCAGTGCGCCCCATCTTATCAACGATCTTCTTCACTCCAGTTGTCACTGTCGTTCATGTCGTTGCTGCTGGGAATGCGTTTTTCTTCTGCGGCCCATTCCCCTAAATCGATGAGCTGGCAGCGCTTACTGCAAAAAGGGCGCCACGGGCTGAGCTCATCCCAGATCACATCTTTGCCGCACTGCGGACAGGAAACGGTCATCACTTCTTGCTGCATTTTTACCTCTAACAACAGGCCAGTTGAAAATTAAGGCGGGCCGGAACTTCACCACGCTCACTATCAAGCGGCATAAAACGAATGGCGTAGCGGCTTTTATGTCCGGACACCTGTGGATAGAGCGCATCCTCCAGCGACAACTGCAGTCGCAGCAGATCGGCGCCTTCGGCATTATCCTGATAAAAACCATTAAGGCTGGTCTGCACATGAAACGCGCCAGACTGGCGGATCAGATCCAGTATCATCGCCAGCGCATGATGCAGTGGCTCCAGCGTCAACATCCAGGCTTCGACCTGCGCATCGCGTGCTTCCTGCGGCAGATGGAGCCAGATGTGCAGGCCCGGCAAATCAAAGCTGCAGCATCCACCGGGGATGCTCAGACGCTGCCGCACCAGGGCAATCAGACGATCCTCGCGGAGTTGCTGGCCCATACGTGGGGCATTCATCAACTGCGTTGACTGAATTTTGATCTTATCGCGCAGGGCATCCACCAGCGTCATATCGACGCCGGGCACGTCAGCCCACGCCCGTAATTTTTGCTGCTGGCGCTCAAGCTCTTTCAACAGTTCTGTCCGCATATCGCCGCGCTCAAAAATATCGAGCAGCTCGCTAATCAGGCGAAAAAAGGTCAGCGCATTAACGGTTTTATCCAGTGGTGTCGTTTCATCTAACTGATTAATCAAAAACTCAACCCGTAACCAGGTTCGCATTTTTTCATTCAGTGGGTGTTCAAACAGAACGGGTGTGCTCATGGTATTAATCCTGTTTCGTTGCCGCCAGCCTGAGATAGCGCTGATGGAGTTCGGCAACCTGTGGCAAGGCGTCGTCGGGCTTGCCACTGTTATCAATAATGTCATCGGCACAGGCGAGGCGCTGCTGGCGCGTGGCCTGTGCGGCAAGAATACGTTTCGCCTGTTCGACGGAAAGATGGTCACGTTGCTGGGTACGCGCTAACTGCGTTGCCTCATCAACATCGACTACCAGCACCCGATCAGCCTGGTGCTGTAACTGATTTTCCACCAGTAATGGCACCACCCAGAGCACATAAGGTGAGGTGGCCTGGGCGATCAGTTCTCGTGTCCGGGCGTTAATCAGCGGATGGAGCAGCGCGTTTAACCAGCTTTTCTCTTCCGGCTGCTGAAAAATAATGTCGCGAAGCTGTTTACGATCAAGCATTCCCTGATCCGTCACGATTGACGCGCCATAGCGTGCCTGAAGAGCCTGCAAAGCGGGCGTGCCAGGTTCAACAACTTCTCGGGCGATCAGGTCAGCGTCAATAATTTCCACACCAGACGCGGCGAATGCCTGGGCAATCGTACTCTTTCCACTGCCGATTCCCCCTGTAAGCGCGACGATATAGGGCATGTTTCTCACCTGACTTCATATTCCGACATAGGTTCAGGGTAATGATCTGGCTAAAAAAGGCAAAAATGCGCGGCAGATCACACCGATAAAGCACAACTAAATTTAACGGATTGTAGCGTAAATAAAGTGTAATTCGCAGTCTTGTCGCGCAGCGAGAGGCGCGTATCATAACGTCACTGGAGCTGTGCTTACTTCGTGAACGACGATTCATTGCCACTTACCAGGACACTGTTTATGCGTATTGAAGAAGATTTGAAACTGGGCTTTAAAGATGTCTTGATCCGCCCCAAACGTTCAACGCTGCAAAGTCGCTCACAGGTTGAGCTTGAGCGCAGCTTTACCTTCAGACATTCAGGTCTCAGTTGGAGCGGCGTACCGATCATCGCCGCCAACATGGATACCGTCGGCACATTTTCAATGGCTGAGGCGCTGGCCAGCTTCAATATCCTCACTGCCGTCCATAAGCATTACAGCGCAGACGACTGGCGGGCGTTTATTCAGCGCGTCCCCGCGACGGTATTGAAACATGTGATGGTTTCAACCGGCACGTCAGAAGCCGACCTCACTAAACTGGTCGCGATTATGGCGCTGTCTGACGATCTGCAGTTTATCTGCATTGACGTGGCCAACGGCTACTCACAGCATTTTGTCGATTTCCTGCAGCGTGCACGTGAAACCTTCCCGACTAAAACTATCTGTGCCGGAAACGTGGTCACAGGCGAAATGGTAGAGGAGCTCATCCTCTCCGGCGCGGATATCGTCAAAGTCGGTATTGGCCCGGGTTCGGTCTGTACAACCCGGGTGAAAACCGGCGTGGGCTATCCGCAGCTTTCTGCAGTCATTGAGTGTGCCGATGCGGCGCATGGCTTAAGCGGACAGATTGTCAGTGATGGCGGTTGTTCCGTGCCGGGTGATATTGCCAAAGCCTTTGGCGGCGGCGCTGACTTTGTGATGCTGGGTGGCATGCTGGCAGCACATGATGAGTGTGAAGGGCAGGTCGTCGAAGAGAATGGCGAAAGCTTTATGCTCTTTTACGGCATGAGTTCCGAATCAGCGATGAAGCGTCACGTTGGTGGTATCGCCCAGTACCGTGCCGCCGAAGGTAAAACGGTGAAACTGCCATTGCGGGGGCCGGTCGCTGACACCGCGCGCGATATTCTGGGTGGACTGCGTTCTGCCTGTACTTACGTCGGAGCGGAGCGCCTGAAAGAGCTGACCAAGCGCACGACCTTTATCCGCGTTAACGAGCAGGAGAACCGGGTCTTCAACCGATAGGCATCCGGGGCGCAGCCCGCGCCCCTTAATGCATTACATCCCCCAGCCCAAACACCGGCAGATACATTGCAATCACCAGCGTGCCGACAATGCCGCCAATCACCACCATCATTATCGGTTCCAGCGACGCCGCCAGTGTGTCAGCGCGCTCTCGTGTTTCTGCCTCATGCCATTCCGCCAGCCGGGCCAGCATCAAATCCAGTGCGCCCGCCTCTTCCCCAACCCGAACCAGCTGAGCACATAAGGGCGTGAACAGCGGATGCTGCATCAGCGCCTGATGCAGAGGACTCCCCTGGGCAATATGCTGCTGCAGTCCGGTCATCGCTTCTCGCCAGAGTAATGAGGAGAGCGTGACTTCAACAGCAGCCAGTCCCTGTAACAGCGTTAACCCGGCTCGCTGTGTCAGATTCAGAATGGTGTAGATCTGCGTCAGCTGCGTGCCACGCCATAACCCGGAAAGCAGCGGGATGCGCAGGAAAATCGCCTGCTCACGGCGTTGCCAGCCCACAGAGCGTCGTCGTAACTGATGCCAGGCCACCAGCATCAGCGATACGCCGATGGCTAACACCGCTCCCCACTCCTGAAGTGCGGCAGATAACTGCATGACCGTGGCTGTAAAAGCGGGCAGAGGCGCGTCAAAAGAGTCATACACCGCAACGAACTCTGGCAGCACGAACAGCAACATGCCGCAGGTGACAGCGATTGCCACCAGCAGAATGAAGAGCGGATAGCGTAACGCCTTTGCCACCTGATGCCATAACTGCTGCTGGCGGATCTGCTGCTGAGCCAACTCACTGCAGCAAACATCCAGCTGCCCCGTCAGTTCGCCCACTTCCATCAGCGCCGGGTAGAGCGGCGGAAAAATCTGCGGCCATTCACGCAAAGCCTGTGAAAAAGGGGCACCGCTGAGTACCCGATGATGAAGGGCGAGCATCAGAGCCCGCCAGCCTGCATGAGGATGCCCCTCAGCCAGTAAAGCCAGACTTTCTGCCAGTGGCAGGCCCGCTTTGAGCAGGGTAGCCAGCTGACGAATCAGATCGGTTTTGTGCTGCCACGTCCAGTCCCTCTGACGCCAGATTTTTTCCCGCTTCCAGCTCACCGGCAGAAGATCGCGCTGCTCCAGGATGAGTAGCAGGTTGTCAGTGTCGACAGCCAGTAGCTGACCACTGAGTAACTGGCCCTGGCTGTCGACCGCCTGCCAGCTGAATAAAGCTGCGTTAGCCATCGTCCAGCCCAATCACCCGTTGCATCTCTTCCAGCGAGGTATCGCCCCGGCTTACCGCTTCCAGGCCGGAAACCAGTAAAGTGCGCAATCCTTGCTGTTTCGCCAGATTGAGGAGATTCTCCAGCGGCATCTCGGCTGCAATCGCATTCTGCAGTCTGGCATTGATCGGCAGAAGTTCAAACAGCGCTAGCCGGCCAAAATAACCGGAAAAGCAGTGGTCGCACCCGGACGCCCGCCAGGTTTGCAGGGTGCCGGGCCAGAGTTCCGCAGGATAGTGCGCCACCGCCTCAGCGGGTTGACGGCAATGGGGGCAGAGGCGCCGCACCAGACGCTGCGCAACAATCAGTTTCAGCGCCGACCCCAGCAGATAACCGGGAATCCCCATCTGTCGCAGCCGGGTCAGCGTCTCGGCGGTGGAGTTGGTGTGCAGCGTTGACAGTACCAGATGCCCGGTCTGCGCCGCTTTCACCGCAATCTCCGCTGTTTCGGCATCGCGGATCTCGCCCACCATGATCACATCCGGATCCTGTCTCAGCAGCGCCCGCAGCACACGGTTAAAATCAAGACCGTTTTTAGTGTGGATCTGTGTCTGGTTAATGCCGGGCAGCGGAATCTCAATCGGATCTTCAACGCTGCACAGATTTTTTTCTGGTTTATTCAGGGCACTGAGTCCGCTATAAAGCGTAAACGTCTTGCCGCTGCCGGTGGGGCCGGTGACCAGGATCAGTCCCTGCGGCTGGGCCAGTGCGGCACAGAACCGACGCAACTGGGCAGCCGGTAAGCCGAGCTTATCCAGAGACAGCGCCGCGCTTTCACTCTGCAGCAGCCGGACCACCGCTTTCTCGCCACCATAGATGGGTAAGGTCGCCAGGCGAAAAGAGGCGGGTTTACCGGCAATCTCCATGCTGAACTGACCATCCTGCGGTAACCGGCGTTCGGCGATATCCAGCCCGCCAAGGATCTTCAGTCGTGCCAGCAACGCCGCAGGCTGAGTGAAAGGCAGT
Source organism: Pantoea sp. XY16 (assembly GCF_025153065.1). Taxonomy (NCBI): domain Bacteria; kingdom Pseudomonadati; phylum Pseudomonadota; class Gammaproteobacteria; order Enterobacterales; family Erwiniaceae; genus Pantoea; species Pantoea sp. XY16. The sequence goes on from NZ_JANZNP010000009.1 coordinate 125,561, forward strand.
GAAGAGAGCGGATGCAGTACGCCATCAATACGCAGTCGCACACGCAGACCCTCGCGGCAGGGTTCGATATGCACATCGGAGGCCCGTCGCTCCAGTGCCTGACGCAGGATGAGCTGTGTCGCTTCTATTGCTGACTCGGTGGGTGTCTCTTCGCGCGCCACCAGCCCTTTATCAGCGTGCTGGAGCTGGTCAAGCCGGGCCTGCGGCCAGCATTCGATCTCAATCTGACACTGGCTGGCAAAATTGAGCGCTTCAGCCAGTCCGGGCGGCACGCTCTCCGCAACGGCAACGCGCAGCAGACTGGCATCATGGTGCAGAACCAGAGCGCGATAGCGCTGGCATAATGCCATAATCGTCTCATCAGGCTTGCTCATCGCTGGCTCCTTTATCCGCAAAGCGGAATTGTTCCCGGCAATTGTCCCGCAGGCTGGTGTTATTGCTGGTGCAGCTGCGTTGCCAGCTGATGCCGCCCTCTATGCTGTCCCAGATTGGCAACATTTCAACACTCAGGCCATTCAGACTCTCCTGGCCAGTCAGCGTAATCACCCCGTTGGTTACGCTCAGTGCCGAGACATAGCGCGATCCTCTGGCGGCAGGAATACCCGCTTCTCCGGCCTGGCACTGCGTCGGGCCGCCGCGCTCCATGGCGCAAAGCTCTACGGCGGTCTTAAAGGGCACCATGGTTTGCAGCATGTCGGTAAGGGCAGCACGCTGCAGATAATTTTGATAAGCGGGCAGGCCGATGGCACTTAAGATTGCCACAATACCCACCACAATCATCAGTTCAACCAGCGTAAATCCACGTTGATAATTCATCACATCGTCTCCGTATTAAGAAGGCGACAGGGTAAAAATCGGGGACGGTGAAAGACAGTCAGAGATCGGCGAACTGGAAAGCATGATGTGAAGAGATTTCAGACTTACAGCGCAGTCGAAACTGCGCCGGAAGCGGGATCGCAAAATCGCTGTATTGAGTGACGGCGAGGCAGGCTATTTTTGTTTAAAGCGCATCGAGAGATCCAGCGCCCGCACATGCTTGGTCAGCGCACCGACCGAGACGTAGTCCACGCCGGTCAGGGCGATCTGTGGCAGGGTGGTTTCGGTGACGTTGCCGGAGACCTCCAGCAGCGTCCGCCCCTGGTTGAGTTCGACGGCTTCACGCATCGCTTCCAGGCTGAAGTTATCCAGCATCACGATATCGGCTTCCGCTTCCAGCGCCTGACATAACTCCTCCAGCGATTCCACCTCAACTTCAACCGGCACATCGGGCTGCAGCCATTGCGCTCTTTCCACTGCCTGCTGAATCGAGCCGCTGGCAATAATATGGTTCTCTTTGATGAGATAAGCGTCAGAGAGACCCAGGCGATGATTGCTGCCTCCGCCGCACAGTACCGCATATTTCAGCGCAGTCCGCAGTCCGGGCAGGGTTTTACGCGTGTCCAGCAGTTGCGTCTGGCTTCCCGCCAGCAGCGCGACATAGCGGCTGACTTCGGTGGCAACGCCTGAGAGCGTCTGCACAAAATTAAGCGCCGTTCGCTCGGCGGTCAGCAGCAGCCGGGCAGGCCCCTCGATTTCAAACAGCAACTGGTCAGCCTCGATCTGATCACCATCTTCAACATGCCAGATCAGGGTCGCGTGCGAGCCGAGCTGAATGAAGACCTCTTCAACCCAGCGTTTACCACAGAAAACACCGGCTTCACGGGTGATGACCTGCGCATGGGCCTGGGTTTCAGCAGGTAACAGCTGCGCAGTAATGTCGCGTTCAGCGTCGATTTCACCACCGAGATCCTCTTTTAACGCCAGCGCAACCGCATCCGGAATGTCACTTTCACTACGTTTAATCAGTGCGTGACGGCGATTGTCGGGATCATAACCACGGGATGACATAGGCATTTTACTCCAGAAACAGAAAGGACAGAGGCGGTCACAATAGCCTGAACCGGCATCAGGTTCCAGCAACGGATGCTATTTTGTTTAGTATCCTTAACAATGGGCTATTTAATGTCACCGGACCGACACACTAAGAGGCAAGAATCCTTTATTATTCATGCTATTCTCAGCCTGGTGATATAAGGAAAAGCGGTATGAAAATCAAACAGGGCTGGCTGACCGGTGTGCGTCACGTGCCGTCAACACACTGCAATGAACGCCCTGACAATGAGGTGCCTTCACTGCTGGTGATCCACAATATCAGCCTGCCACCCGGTGAATTTGGCGGACCCTGGATCGACAGACTGTTTACCGGCACATTACCGCCTGATGCCCATCCCTATTTTGCGGATATCGCCGCGCTGAAAGTGGCAGCACACTGCCTGATTCGTCGTGACGGGGAGATCGTGCAGTATGTCCCTTTTGACAAACGCGCCTGGCATGCAGGCATTTCGCAGTTCGAAGGACGTGAGAACTGCAACGACTTCTCCATCGGTATTGAGCTGGAAGGAACTGACAGCGAGCCGTATAGCGAGGCGCAATATCGGGCCTTGCAGCAGGTCACGCAGTTACTGCTGCAACACTATCCGGTAACGCCTGCACGTATCACGGGGCACAGCGATATCGCGCCGGTACGCAAAACCGATCCCGGGCCTGCTTTTGACTGGGACTACTACAAACAGCTGTTAACGCAGCAAAAATCCTGATTTTTGCGGAGTCAGTATGACGTTGTTTACCTTGTTGTTGGTTTTAGGCTGGGAGCGCCTGTTTAAACTGGGCGAGCACTGGCAGCTCGAACACCGGCTGGAGCCGATTTTTCGCCATCGTCGCCATTACTCCATGATGCGTACTTTGCTGATGACCCTACTGGCAATGGCGCTGACCGCACTGGTGGTCTGGAGTCTGAAAGGATTGCTGTTTGGCGTGCTGCAGTTGCTGTTCTGGATTGTTGCCGGACTGCTCTGTATCGGTGCCGGCTCAGTGCGTCAGCACTACCATAACTATCTGAAGGCGGCCAGCCATGACGACGACGCGGCACATCAAGCGATGGCGGCTGAGCTGACGCTGATCCATGGTGTGCCGGTGGAGTGCAGCGAGCGTGAGTTTCTGCGCGAGCTGCAGAATGCGCTGATCTGGATAAACTTCCGTTTCTATCTCGCCCCGATGTTCTGGCTGGTGGTGGGTGGCCCGTGGGGGCCGGTGCTGCTGGTGGGTTACGCGTTTCTGCGCGCCTGGCAAGGCTGGCTGGCAAAATTCGGCACACCAATGGCGCGAGCGCAATCAGGCGTGGATGCGATTCTGCATTTGCTCGACTGGATCCCGGTGCGGCTGGCGGGTGTCGCTTACGCGCTGCTGGGCCATGGCGAAAAAGCGCTGCCCGCCTGGTTTGCCTCGCTGACCGATCGTCACCGTTCTCAGTATCACGTGCTGACGACGCTGGCGCAGTTCTCACTGTCGCGCGATCCGCACACCGATAAAGTTGAAACGCCACGGGTGGCCGTGGCGTTAGCGAAACGGACTTCGCTGGTGCTGGTTGTTGCCGTCGCGTTGCTGACGATTTACGGCACGCTGGTGTAATCAGCAGGTGGCACGCCGAAATCAGGCGTGCCATCTTCCCGCCAGCTGAAATATTTCAGTCGGGTATGGCGGTTCGGATCCCATAACGGATCGCCTTCAATTTCAGTGTAGTTACGCGCGTGGTACACCAGTACGTCGCGTCCTGCCTCATCCTGGGTAAAACTGTTGTGGCCCGGCCCGTACTGGTGGTTGTCCCAGCTGGTCACAAATACCGGACGCGCTGATTTCTGCCAGGCTGCGACATCAAGCGGGTTGGCATTCGCGGCAATCGACAGTATCCCCAGACAGTAATTTTCATCGGTGGCGCTGGCGGAATAGGTCACAAACAGCCGATCGCCGTGACGGATAACCGCCGGTCCTTCATTAACGCTGAACCCTGCACACTCCCACTCATATTCCGGCCGGCTCAGCATTACGGGCGTACCTTTTAGCGTCCAGGGATTCAGCAGCTCATCCAGGTAGAGGTTAGAGTTGCCGGGAATCAGGGGATCTTTCTGCGCCCAGAGATACCAGTTTTTGCCCTGATGCACGAAGTGGGTTGCATCCAGTGAGAAGCTGTCCAGGTGGGTGAAGACCCTGCGGCAGGGCTGCCATTCGCCCTGCAACGGATCTGCCGCCTCACACACCAGCGCATACATCCGGTGCTGAAACAGTCCCTCTTTGATTTCGCGTGTGGGTGCTGCTGCGAAATAGATGACCCACTGTCCGTTAATGTAGTGCAGCTCAGGTGCCCAGATTAACTCGCTAAAGGGGCCGCTCTCGGGCTTGCGCCAGACGACCACCGGCTCGGCGCTGCGCAGGCCGGCCAGCGTCGTGGCGCGACGGATCTCCAGCCGGTCATACTCAGGCACCGATGCCACAAAGTAATAGTACTGTTCATGACGCAAAATAAAGGGGTCGGCACGCTGCTCGATAAAAGGATTCGGCAAGATTGCGGTCATTTAACATCTCCGGTTGGCGTGACAACACCGTCGCGCAGGCGAACAGTGTGTAACTCATGGAAGTTTTCGCGGCGCAGCGCGAGATCCTGCTGGATGGTAATCATCATTTTGCGGTCGACCTTCATCAGTCGTACCACACCTGCGGTAATCAGATAGCCGACGCCAGGAATAATGGTGAAGAGCAGCATGATGCCGTTAATCGCCTCAGGTGACTGCTGCTTAGCGCCCGCATTGTAGCCATAGATCGACAGCAGAAAGCCGACCATCGCACCGGCCACTGCCAGCCCTACCTTAAGGAAAAAGAGGTTGCCGGAAAAGCTGATACCGGTAATGCGTTTGCCGGTTTTCCATTCGCCGTAGTCATCCACATCGGCCATCAGTGACCAGTGCAGCGGAGAGGGGATTTGATGCAGAATGTTCAGCACAAAATAGGCGACCACCACCATCACGGTAGCGTGGGGATCGATCCAGTAGAAGGCGCTGGAAAAAAGGGCCAGTGCGATATTGGTCCAGAAGAAGACTTTGAGTTTGCACCAGCGATCGGTGAGCAGTTTTGCCAGCGTGCTGCCGACCATCATGCCAATGACTCCCAGGCTGATAAACAGCGTGGCAAAGTGCGTTGACTGGCCCATGACCCAGGTCACGTAATACATGGTGGCCGCCATGCGGATGAAGCCAGGGCAGACGTTACAGAAGGTGAGCAGCAGAATGCGCACCCACTGGTCATTTTTCCAGACATCACGCAGATCTTTCTTCAGATCATCATTACTCGGCACGGCCGGGCGGATACGTTCACGTACCGTGGCAAAGCAGAACAGAAACATTGCCAGGCCAATGGTTGCCAGTACCGCCATCGCCATCTGGTAGCCGCGCGCTTTGTCTTCGCCACCGAACCACTCTGCCATCGGCAGCAGGGACAGAGAGAGTATCAGCGTGGCGATGCCGACCATGACAAAGCGATAAGACTGACAGGAGACACGCTCACCGGGGTCGTTGGTAATCACGCCGCCCAGAGAACAGTAAGGAATGTTAATCGCTGTGTAAGTTAGCGACATCAGGAAATAGGTGACGAAGGCCCAGATCACCTTGTTGTGGTAAGTCCAGTCTGGCGTGGTGAACATCAGTACGCTGAAGACCACATAGGGCACGGAAACCCACAGCAGCCAGGGACGAAAACGGCCCCAGCGACTCTGGGTGCGATCGGCGATGGCACCCATAATCGGATCGGTGACTGCATCGAGCACCCTGACCGAGAGCAACAGAGTTCCCACCAGCGCCGGAGCCAGCCCGAAAACATCGGTATAGAAGTAGTTCAGGAACAACATGATGGCACCGCCAATCATGTTGCATCCGGCATCGCCCATGCCATAACCCAGCTTTTCTTTAAATGAGAGTGCTGCGGGCTTCATTTTGCTTCTCCTGCAAACCGTGAAGCCAGTGATTATTAGGGTCGAAGCCGTCTGTGACGCAGCAGCAATTGGTTACAAAGATGGACAAAACAGGCGGGCGCAAAAAAATGTGAACTGGTACGCACCAGCGAGCCAGTTCACATTAGTTTATAGAGGGTATTTTTAACGAAAGGGTGTTTACGCAGCGCTTTTGTTCCGGCCTTCAACCAGTCCGCCAACGAAGCTGCCGAGCCAGCCACCAATATTGCCAAAGAGAGTGCTGGCAACAGAACCTACTAAACCGGAAATAAATGGCACCGGGATCAGGGAGCCGAGTATGTTACCGATTAATGAACCGGCCTGCTTACCCACGGTGGTAGTAATATCCTGAATCATGCCACAGCCACTTACGGCCAAAATTTCTGATGGTGCGAGTTCCCGCATAATAATTTTTTCCTTAATCAGGTTAGAAGCAGGAAAAAATTACCATCTCAAGCCAGTAATAAAAATAGTAATAGAGCTAAAGTGGCCGGTGCGCCTGACAGCGCGCACCGGATGAGCAAAAAGATCAGGCTTTCTGCGTCTGGTTCTTAATAAAGTAACCAATACCCAGAATGACCAGCCAGACCGGGATAAGCCAGACAGAGATCGCCATGCCCGGCGTGGTCACCATCAGCACCAGAATCGCCGCCAGGAAGACCAGGCAAATCCAGTTACCCGCCGGATAGAGCAGCGCTTTGAAGCGGGTGGTGACGCCCTGCTGATCTTTCTTACGACGGAACTTGAGGTGCGCCAGGCTGATCATTGCCCAGTTGATGACCAGCGCGGAGACGACCAGCGACATCAGCAGGCCAAACGCTTCGCCCGGCATCAGGTAGTTGATCAGCACGCACAGTGCAGTGGCAACAGCCGAGACCAGAATCGTTAACACCGGCACACCGCGACGATCGACTTTCAGCAGCGCTTTCGGCGCATTGCCCTGCTGTGCCAGACCAAACAGCATACGGCTGTTGCAGTAAACGCAGCTGTTATAGACCGACAGGGCCGCCGTCAGGATCACCACGTTCAGCGCATTCGCCACCATGGCATCGCCCAGCTCGTGGAAGATAAAGACAAACGGGCTGACTTCTGACGTGACACGACTCCACGGCATCAGAGACAGCAGCACTGCCAACGAACCAATGTAGAAAATCAGGATACGCCACAGCACCTGGTTAGTTGCTTTTGGAATGCTCACTTCCGGGTTATCAGCCTCTGCTGCGGTGATACCTACCAGCTCCAGTCCGCCGAACGAGAACATGATAATTGCCATGACCGCGACGAGACCGCCGATGCCATGCGGGAAAAAGCCGCCCTGTTCCCACAGGTTGCGCACGGTCGCCTGCGGACCCGCGTGACCGCCGAACAGCAGCCAGCCACCGAACAGAATCATGCCGATGACCGCAACCACTTTAATGATGGCGAACCAGAACTCCATCTCACCGAACACTTTCACGTTGGTCAGGTTGATGGCGTTGATCATCACGAAGAAGATGGCGGCTGAGGCCCAGGTAGGAAAGTCTGGCCACCAGAACTGGATATATTTACCAACGGCAGTAAGTTCTGCCATGGCAACCAGTACGTAAAGGACCCAGTAGTTCCAGCCTGAGGCGAACCCGGCAAAGTTGCCCCAGTATTTATACGCGAAGTGGCTGAAGCTGCCGGCGACCGGCTCTTCCACCACCATTTCACCCAGCTGACGCATGATTAAAAAGGCAATAAAACCGGCAATCGCATAGCCCAGAATAACGGCCGGTCCGGCGGATTCAATGACCGATGCGCTGCCCAGAAACAGCCCGGTTCCCACTGCACCACCCAGCGCGATGAGCTGAATATGGCGGTTCTTAAGACCACGTTTCAGCGCTTCGCCTTGCTGTTGTTCCATACAAACCTCGTGATGTTTTTATTCTTCGTTCGCAGCGCAGTCCGCTGTAATGAAGTAGTTACAATAACGTATTGATTATTTTACGGTATCCGGCGTGCTGAATGCTGCCATCTGCTACCCTGGCGACAAGAATAGTGATAAGCGGATCGCTTTGCACCTGCTTTCGCCTTTCGTGCTGAGAGTTGACTGAAAAAACGCCGTCCTGGTCACGTCTGCCCACAGCAACTTCTGCCATGAAATGCCGTTAATGACGAATAGGTTTCACTTATGCCTGCCGCAGCGCTAACGCGCTAAGCGGGTGTAAGGTTTGGTAAAAGTGAAATTATTTAACATTTGTGGCAACGCGAATTTTTCATTTTTTTAACCGCAAGTTAGCGCCAGCACAGGCTTTGGGGACAGGTGAATGTCGCAGACACCATATAGACACAAGGTGAATACTTTGTTACTTTACCGGCACCTCTTTGCAATTGGTATTACCAATTTACTCCGGACGATTGGCTTAATAAGAAGGGACGATGGCTTACAGTAAGATTCGCCAACCTAAGCTCTCCGACGCTATCGAGCAACAGCTCGAATCGCTGATTATGGAAGGGACCCTGCGTCCGGGAGAGAAGCTGCTGCCTGAGCGCGAACTCGCTAAACAATTCGATGTCTCACGTCCGTCCCTCCGCGAAGCGATCCAGCGCTTAGAAGCCAAAGGATTATTGCTGCGCCGACAGGGTGGCGGAACATTTGTACAGGAGCATCTCTGGCAAAGCATGAGCGATCCCCTCGTTGAGCTTCTCGCCGACCATCCGGAATCACAGTTTGATCTGCTGGAAACGCGCCATGCCTTAGAGGGCATCGCGGCTTATTACGCGGCACTGCGCGGCACAGAGGAAGACCTGCTGCGCATTCGCGACTGCCATGTGAATATCCAGCAGGCGCAGGATAGCGGCGACTTAGACGCCGAAGCGGACGCAGTGATGCAGTATCAGATCGCTGTCACAGAAGCGGCCCATAATGTTGTGCTTTTACATTTGCTACGCTCAATGGGCCCTATGCTGGAACAAAACGTCCGTCAGAATTTCGAATTGCTCTACTCGCGCCGGGAAATGCTGGCAAAAGTGAGCGGTCACCGCGCCAGAATCTTTGAGGCGATTGTGGCCCGTGAGCCAGAAAAAGCGCGCGAGGCTTCACACCGTCACCTGGCGTTCATAGAGGAAATCTTGCTGGACAGAAGTCGGGAGCAGAGCCGTCGGGAACGCTCCCTGCGTCGTTTACAGCAACGTAAGGAATAACGTGCGACAAAGATCGTACTGACATCAGACGAGCCTGCCGGCATCTGCTTTAACAGGCTCCCGATTATTCAACGTATTAGACACAGATAAGGAACACACCCATGTCAGAACGTTTACACAATGACGTGGATCCGATTGAAACTCGTGACTGGCTACAGGCGATCGAATCGGTCATCCGTGAAGAAGGTGTTGAACGTGCACAGTATCTGATTGATCAGGTACTGGGTGCAGCCCGCAAAGGCGGCGTAAAAGTGGCTGCAGGTTCGTCTGCAATCAGCAACTATATCAACTCTATTGCCGTTGAAGATGAACCCGATTATCCGGGCAACACCTCTCTTGAACGTCGTATCCGTTCCGCAATCCGCTGGAACGCCATCATGTCGGTGCTGCGCGCGTCGAAGAAAGATCTGGAACTCGGTGGCCACATGTCCTCCTTCCAGTCTTCTGCGACGATTTATGAAGTGTGCTTCAACCACTTCTTCCGCGCGCGCAGTGAGAAGGATGGCGGCGATCTGGTCTATTTCCAGGGCCACATCTCTCCGGGTATCTATGCCCGTGCGTTCCTTGAAGGTCGCCTGACCGAAGATCAGATGAATAACTTCCGTCAGGAAGTTGATGGCAAAGGCCTCTCTTCTTATCCGCACCCGAAATTAATGCCGGAGTTCTGGCAGTTCCCGACCGTATCAATGGGTCTGGGTCCATTGTCAGCGATCTATCAGGCGAAGTTCCTGAAGTATCTGGAACACCGTGGCCTGAAAGACACCTCTGCCCAGACCGTTTACGCCTTCCTGGGTGACGGTGAGATGGATGAGCCGGAATCAAAAGGTGCGATCACCATCGCCACCCGTGAAAAACTGGATAACCTGGTCTTCATCATCAACTGCAACCTGCAGCGTCTGGATGGCCCGGTAACCGGTAATGGCAAGATCATCAACGAGCTGGAAGGCATCTTTGCCGGTGCTGGCTGGGAAGTGATCAAGGTCATCTGGGGCGGTCGCTGGGACGAGCTGCTGCGCAAAGATACCAGCGGTAAGCTGATTCAGCTGATGAACGAAACCGTTGACGGTGACTACCAGACCTTCAAATCCCGTGATGGTGCCTACGTGCGTGAGCACTTCTTTGGCAAGTATCCGGAAACCGCGGCGCTGGTTAAAGATATGTCCGATGATGAAATCTGGGCATTGAACCGTGGCGGCCACGATCCGAAGAAAATCTATGCGGCACTGAAAAAAGCGCAGGATACCAAAGGCAAGCCAGTACTGATCCTGGCGCATACCATCAAAGGTTATGGTATGGGCGACACCGCGGAAGGCAAAAACATTGCCCACCAGGTGAAGAAGATGAACATGGATGGCGTACGCTATATCCGTGATCGCTTTAACGTGCCGGTTGCTGACGATAAAATCGAAGAACTGCCGTACGTCACCTTTGAGAAAGGCTCAGAAGAGCATACTTATCTGCACGGTCAGCGTGAGAAGTTAGGCGGTTACCTGCCAACGCGTCAGCCGAAGTTCACTGAAAAGCTGGAAATGCCAGCACTCGAAGAGTTCAGTGCGCTGCTGGATGAGCAGAACAAAGAGATCTCGACCACTATCGCCTTTGTGCGTGCCCTGAACGTGATGCTGAAGAACAAGTCGATCAAAGATCGTCTGGTTCCGATCCTCGCCGATGAAGCGCGTACCTTTGGTATGGAAGGTCTGTTCCGTCAGATCGGTATCTACAGCCCGAACGGTCAGCAGTATACCCCGCAGGACCGCGAGCAGGTTGCCTACTACAAAGAAGACGAGAAAGGCCAGATTCTGCAGGAAGGGATCAACGAGCTGGGCGCAGGTTCATCCTGGCTGGCTGCGGCGACCTCATACAGCACCAACAACCTGCCGATGATCCCGTTCTACATTTATTACTCGATGTTCGGCTTCCAGCGTATTGGCGATCTGATGTGGCTGGCGGGCGACCAGCAGGCGCGCGGCTTCCTGGTCGGCGGTACCTCAGGCCGTACGACGCTGAACGGCGAAGGTCTGCAGCATGAAGATGGTCACAGCCATATTCAGTCTCTGACTATCCCGAACTGTATCTCTTACGATCCATCTTACGCTTATGAAGTCGCAGTCATCATGCATGACGGTCTGGTGCGTATGTATGGCGAAGCGCAGGAGAACGTTTACTACTACATCACCACGCTGAATGAAAACTACCATATGCCAGCAATGCCGCAGGGCGTTGAAGAAGGTATCCGTAAGGGTATCTATAAGCTGGAAACGGTAGAAGGCAGCAAAGGTAAAGTGCAGCTGCTGGGCTCAGGTTCTATCCTGCGTCACGTTCGTGAAGCTGCGCAGATCCTGGCGAAAGATTACGGTATCGGCTCTGATGTCTACAGCGTGACCTCGTTCACCGAGCTGGCGCGTGATGGCCAGGATTGTGAGCGCTGGAATATGCTGCATCCGACTGAAGAAGCGCGCGTACCTTACATCGCTCAGGTGATGAACGACGCACCTGCTGTTGCTTCAACCGACTACATGAAGCTGTTCGCTGAGCAGGTTCGTAGCTATGTCCCAGCCAGCGATTATCGCGTACTGGGTACCGATGGCTTTGGTCGCTCTGACAGCCGTGAGAATCTGCGTCATCACTTTGAAGTGGATGCATCTTATGTGGTGGTTGCCGCGCTGGGTGAGCTGGCTAAACGCGGCGAGATCGAGAAGAAAGTGGTGGCCGATGCGATCACCAAATTCAATATCGATGCCGATAAAGTTAACCCGCGTCTGGCTTAAGAGGTAATAGAGTAATGGCTATCGAAATTAAGGTACCGGATATCGGGTCTGACGAAGTTGAAGTCACCGAGATTCTGGTGAAAGTTGGCGACAAGGTGGAAGCCGAGCAGTCGCTGATCACCGTGGAAGGCGACAAAGCCTCAATGGAAGTGCCGTCGCCACAGGCTGGTGTAGTGAAAGAGATTAAGATCTCTACCGGTGACAAAGTTGAGACCGGCTCACTGATCATGGTGTTTGATGCTGAAGGCGCTGCGGAAGCAGCACCAGCACCGGCCGCAGAGAAAAAAGCGGACGCGGCGCCAGCGCCAGCCGCTGCTGCGGCGACGGCCAGCAAAGAAGTGGCTGTGCCGGATATCGGCGGTGACGAAGTCGAAGTCACTGAGATTCTGGTTAAGGTTGGCGACAAAGTCGAAGCCGAGCAGTCACTGATTGTGGTGGAAGGTGATAAAGCCTCAATGGAAGTTCCGGCTCCGTTTGCGGGTGTGGTCAAAGAGATCACCATTGCGACCGGCGACAAAGTCAGCACCGGTTCAGCCATCATGGTCTTTGAAGCAGAAGGCGCAGCACCGGCCTCTGACGCCAGCCCAGAAGTGAAAGAAGAAGCGGCATCGGCGCCCGCTGCTGCTGCGGGCGCAAAAGAGGTCAACGTCCCGGATATCGGCGGTGATGAAGTTGAAGTCACCGAGATTCTGGTCAAAGTTGGCGACAAAGTTGACGCTGAGCAGTCACTGATTGTGGTTGAAGGCGACAAAGCCTCAATGGAAGTCCCTGCGCCGTTTGCCGGTACTGTCAAAGAGCTGAAAGTTGCCACGGGCGATAAAGTCAGCACCGGCTCACTGATCATGGTGTTCGAAGTCGAAGGTGCTGCTCCGGCCGCCCCTGCGGCAGCGAAACAGGACGCCGCTCCGGCGCCTGCTGCCAAATCTGATGCTAAGCCAGCCGCCGCGGCACCAGCAGCTAAAGCCGACAGCAAAGGTGAGTTTGCAGAGAACGATGCTTACGTTCACGCGACTCCGGTGATCCGTCGCCTGGCGCGCGAGTTCGGTGTTAACCTGGCGAAAGTCAAAGGCACCGGCCGTAAAGGTCGCATTCTGAAAGAAGACGTGCAGACTTACGTGAAAGAGGCCGTGAAACGCGCTGAAGCAGCACCTGCTGCGGCCAGCGGCGGTGGTCTGCCAGGCATGCTGCCATGGCCGAAAGTTGATTTCAGTAAGTTTGGCGAAATCGAAGAAGTCGAACTGGGTCGTATCCAGAAAATTTCTGGCGCGAACCTGAGCCGTAACTGGGTAATGATCCCGCACGTTACGCATTTCGACAAAACCGATATCACCGATCTGGAAGCGTTCCGTAAGCAGCAGAATGCTGAAGCAGAGAAGCGTAAGCTGGATGTGAAGTACACCCCGGTGGTGTTCATCATGAAAGCGGTCGCTGCGGCGCTTGAGCAGATGCCACGCTTCAACAGTTCGCTGTCTGAAGATGCGCAGAAACTCACGCTGAAGAAATATATCAACATCGGTGTGGCGGTTGATACGCCAAATGGCCTGGTTGTTCCGGTCTTCAAAGACGTGAATAAGAAGGGCATCACCGAGCTGTCGCGTGAACTGATGGCGATTTCGAAGAAAGCGCGTGACGGTAAGCTGACAGCGGGCGACATGCAGGGCGGATGTTTCACCATCTCCAGCCTGGGCGGCCTGGGCACCACACACTTCGCGCCGATCGTTAACGCGCCGGAAGTGGCTATCCTGGGTGTCTCTAAATCGGCGATGGAGCCGGTGTGGAATGGTAAAGAGTTTACGCCGCGTCTGATGATGCCGATTTCTCTCTCCTTCGACCACCGCGTGATCGACGGTGCTGATGGTGCGCGATTCATCACCATTATCGGCAATATGTTGTCTGACATTCGTCGTTTAGTTATGTAAGTGTGAAGAAGGCCGGCGTATGCCGGCCTTCCTTTAACGATTCGTCGCGCCGCTGTTGGCAGTTTGTTAACAATTCTGTAAACTCTTGCGGTGAAAGTCCCGGTGGAACAAGGGCATTATAAGAACGTCTGACCCGCCGGATATCAATTAAGAGGTCATGATGAGTACAGAGATTAAAACCCAGGTCGTGGTACTTGGGGCAGGTCCTGCAGGTTACTCTGCAGCCTTCCGTTGTGCGGATTTAGGTCTGGAAACCGTACTGGTAGAGCGTTACAGCACCCTCGGTGGTGTTTGTCTGAACGTCGGTTGTATCCCATCTAAAGCGCTGCTGCACGTTGCTAAAGTGATTGAAGAGGCGAAAGCCCTTGAAGAGCACGGCATCGTGTTTGGCCAGCCATCTACTGATATCAACAAGATTCGCAGCTGGAAAGAGAAGGTTATCAACCAGTTGACTGGCGGCCTGTCAGGTATGGCAAAAGGTCGTAAAGTCACCGTGGTGAATGGCCTCGGCAAATTCACCGGTGCTAACACCCTGGTGGTTGAAGGAGAGGGCGGCGCGACCACCATCAACTTCGATAACGCCATCATTGCTGCGGGTTCACGCCCTATCGAACTGCCATTCATTCCACATGAAGATCCACGCGTCTGGGACTCTACCGATGCGCTGGAGCTGAAAGAAGTGCCAAAGCGTCTGCTGGTTATGGGCGGCGGCATCATCGGCCTGGAAATGGCGACGGTCTATCACGCGCTGGGTTCAGAAATCGATGTGGTTGAGATGTTCGACCAGGTTATCCCGGCTGCGGATAAAGACGTAGTGAAAGTCTTTACCAAAAAAATCAGCAAGAAATTTAACCTGATGCTGGAAACCAAAGTGACCGCCGTTGAAGCAAAAGACGATGGCATTTACGTTTCCATGGAAGGTAAAAAGGCACCAGGCGAAGCGCAGCGTTATGATGCCGTGCTGGTGGCGATCGGTCGTGTGCCGAACGGTAAAGGTCTGGATGCCGGTAAAGCGGGCGTGGAAGTGGACGATCGCGGCTTCATCCGCGTCGACAAGCAGATGCGTACCAATGTGCCACACATCTATGCTATCGGCGACATCGTCGGTCAGCCGATGCTGGCGCATAAAGGCGTGCATGAAGGCCACGTAGCGGCAGAAGTGATCTCTGGTCTGAAGCACTACTTCGATCCGAAAGTGATCCCTTCGATTGCCTATACTGAGCCAGAAGTTGCCTGGGTCGGTCTGACCGAGAAAGAAGCGAAAGAGAAGGGCATCAGCTACGAGACCTCCACCTTCCCGTGGGCTGCCTCAGGCCGTGCTATCGCTTCTGATTGTGCAGACGGCATGACCAAACTGATTTTCGACAAAGAGACGCACCGTATTATCGGTGGCGCGATTGTCGGCACTAACGGCGGCGAGCTGTTAGGCGAAATCGGTCTGGCGATTGAGATGGGTTGTGATGCGGAAGATATTGCGCTCACCATCCACGCTCACCCGACCCTGCATGAATCAGTGGGTCTGGCCGCAGAAATCTTCGAAGGTAGCATCACCGATCTGCCTAACGCGAAAGCGAAAAAGAAGTAAGTTTCTGCTGCTGCAAAGAGAAAGCTCCCGTTACGGGGGCTTTTTTTTGCGCTGTCATTTTTATCATAAGCGTCAGTAGATTCTGCCATTCATTCCTCTGACAGACACTTTAGGCCGAGGGAAAATCGCCTGGAATCACACTTCAATATTACAGATATTCAGCCTTTGTGCTGCCGGACTAGCAATGCCAGTAAGCCGTTAACCCCTAACCGTGAAGCGGTGTGTCAAAAAGCCCGGGCAGGGGAAAGGTGGGACATCAGAACGGCTATGTAGACCTAAGAGAAGGCATGTTACCTGCCAGAAATGTGCGGATGGCATTATCGATGACTTCACGCGTCAGCTCTGACTCTGCGACGATAATTTGCAGACCAATACCACTACGATAGCCGTGCTGGATGCGATAACCAGGGGTGATTACGGGTGGGGTGTCGCGGAGAATATCTGCCACGCGCTTGTTAATGTAATCATGATATGTCATCCCGCCGAACTGGGGATAAGCAACGCGGGTGCGTTTGACCTGCTTATAGCTGACAATCTTTCCTTTCGCGTCATAGCTGGACACTGTCTCTGAACGGAATTCATCCTCCAGTTGGGTCTGGTCAAGCATTGCAGTGGCCTCATTGAGTACCCGGTTTTCGATGATATCCATGCGAGCGACATCAGCAGTAACGATCTCAGCGTTCCAATAGATGGTGGGATCTTGATCATCCAGGAAAAGTACATCACTCCAGGTCCAGACCCAGCCCGCCGCAATAGCCTCTGCGTTTTCAGAATCACAATCATCGTAATGTAGCCCACCGCAGCGCTCACGCTCGCGATGGATAAGATTTTTGATGTGCTGAACACGCGTGCGACGGTGGCGGCGGGAAAGTGAGGTGAAAGGCTTGAATTTGCGGGTCATGGGTTACTCTGCGCAATTTATGCTGGGAGGAATCCAGCCCCGCAGTTTAGCGAAAGGAAATGATGAGAGCTAGCGAAATAGCGGGGTTATAAGGAGCGAGCGGCCAGAAAGAGCTGCTGTACGCGTGCCCTTCGATTTACGTTCAGCGACGCACTTCCCACGCCGCCACCCGTTCAACAAACATCTGCGCCAGTTCAGCAATAGCGCTGTTGCCGGGCAGCCTCTCTTCATTGATGTACATCACCAGCGTACTACTGCGCCGGCGACCCTGGAGCAGCGGCAGGGGACGGAGTTCACCGCTCTCTAAGAGCCCCGCGATATTCTGTTCCGGCAGCCAGCCATAGCCTAGCTGGTGCTGGACCGCTTCAATCGCTGCCGACAGGGTAGTGAATGACCAGTTTTCTGCCTGATCGCCACTCACCTCTGACTGCTGCTGTTGCTGGCGATCCAGAATGGTAATACAGGGCCAGCGCGCCAGTGTGGCAGCATTAAGCGGGGCAGGTTCACTGTGCAGCGGGTGATGGCGATGCGCCACGGCAACGAAATCGACGCTCATCAGGCTTTCGCCAGCCAATGGTTCAGCGCCATATTGCGCCACCAGCCAGAGATCGGCCTGTTGTTCCGCCAGCCTGTCTGGCGTTTCGCTGCGGACAATTTCGCTGAACCAGATGCGCACATGTGGATAGCGTTGCTGAAATATATTGAGCACGTCAAACAGCAGAGGTTTAGGAAAAGTAGCATCTACCATTAAATCAATGCGCGAACGCTCACCCCGTCGCAGGGCACTGGCCTTAGCTTCGAGCGCGCTAAATCCTTCCAGCAGTGGACGTACCTGCGCAAGTAACTGATGTCCTTCAGCACTCAGAACGGCACGGCGTCCCACCTGCTCCAGCAGTTCCATGTCCAGCCGTTGTTGAAGCAGACCCAGCTGATAGCTTAATGAGGACTGGCTACGATTATTTTTCTCCGCTGCCAGCGCAAAACTCCCTTCCTTTATGACGGCGTCGAGCAGATACCACTGTTCCAGCGTTGTTTTGTACATGTTAATCCATCTAAAAATTGAATTATTTAATGCTAAAAATAGCGTTATTCATCGCTTTTGTAACGCGCAATAATCACCACAAGGAAAACAAATGAGGAATTCATTATGAGCACTTTTGATAAACATGACCTGTCTGGCATCGTTGGCAAACATCTGGTTTACACCTATGACAACGGCTGGAACTACGAGCTCTACATTAAAAATGCCAGCACCATCGACTATCGCATTCACAGTGGCATGGTCGGCAATCGCTGGGTTAAAAACCAGCATGTTTATGTGGTTCGCCTGGCACAGGATGTCTATAAAGTTTCCTGGACTGAACCCACCGGCACTGATGTCAGCCTGGCCGTCAATCTGGCGGATAAAATTTTCCACGGCACCATCTTTTTCCCACGCTGGGTCATGAACAATCCGGAAAAAACCGTCTGCTTCCAGAATGATCATCTGGAAGAGATGGCGAAATTCCGCGAAGCGGGCCCGGCTTATCCAACCGAAGTGATTGATGAGTTCGCGACGCTGACCGTAATCCGCGATGTCGGTGAAAACAACGAAAGCGTCATTGACTGTCCGCCTGATCAGCTGCCCGCCAATTTTCCGGAAAACCTGAAAAATTAAGAGTGAACAGAAGAGGTCATCATGACCTCTTCTGCTTAGTTGTTTCTGACGTGCAGCTTCTGATGTGTAACGTATGAGGACGAAAAATGGATTTATCGACGAAGGTTTTTATCAGCAGCGATCAGCACGACGGCTTCGGTGTCAGTTCCACCATTATGGGTGAGAAAGAGGCGATGTTAGTCGACGCCCAGTTCACGCTGGCGAATGCGCATCGTTTAGTCGCTGAGATTATCGAAACCGGTCTCGACCTGAAACGCATCTTTATTACCCATCTGCATCCCGATCATTTTCTGGGTCTTGAAGTGATTAAGTCGGTTTTTCCGGCTGCTGAAATTCTCTCTTACAGGCAGGTCGCCGAAGACGTTAATGACGCCTTTGATTTCAAAATTGATTACTGGGGTAAGCAGGTTTTAAAAGAGAACGGTGCCCGCACTAAGTTTGCGATCACCGAACTGGAAGAGGATACGATCTGGCTGGACAGGCAGGAGATTAAAATCCTGAGCGATCTCAGTGGCGATTGCATCCGGGTGACACCGCTCTGGATCCCCTCGACGAAAACATTGATCGCCTCCGATGTGGTCTTCGCGGATGCACATGTCTGGATTGCCGATATGCGCACGCCGGAGCGCATGGCGAAATGGATGGGCAGTCTGGATAAACTCGAAGCGCTGGCGCCGAAAGTCCTGATCCCTGGCCATTCGCGAACGACGCCATCGCTTAGCCCCTCAGCAATAGGCTTTACCCGCACCTATATCAACGATTTCATTAAGACGCTGCACAAGGTCAAAAACAGCGAAGAGCTGGTGCAGGAGATGGAGTGAATCTATCCCAACCTGCCGGTGAAAATCTGTCTCGACTACAGTGCGCGGATTCTGAAAGATCACTACGTCTGGCCGGGTGACTGGCCGGTATCACTGCGGGAAATGAAAACCACGTTGTAATCCTCTGACGCGAGAAGAGCACCAGGCTGATTTGCAGCCTGGTGTTGATCTGCTCCCGAACCCTCCTCTACTGTACACCAGACGCCTGCTGTTTCTATTCCTGCCAGTTATCTATTTCACTGAATCATTTCGTTAAAACCGCGGCAAAGCTGACGTCCTCGCGCTGTCATTTGAGCGGAATGCGGTACGCTGCTGAGAGAGCCAATCAGCTGACTTAGCTGGCTGATGCGGGATAATAAGCGGGTAAAATGGGCGCAGTGGATTATGTTGTATTTTTGTAAACAGATTAACAAACAGACGAAATCCTGCTATTCTGCCCTCCGCGAAACCGGGCACCTCAACCTGGACGAGAAAGGGAAGTGTGTTCTCCATAAGTGAGCAAGGTGGTCGGAAAGCCCTACATAATGAGAGCGAGGATAACGTCGTGCTAGAAGAATACCGTAAGCACGTTGCCGAGCGTGCTGCCCAGGGAATTGTACCTAAGCCTTTAGAGGCTTCCCAGATGGCCGCGCTGGTTGAACTGCTGAAAAATCCACCTGCGGGTGAAGAAGAATTTCTGACCGATTTATTGGTCAACCGCGTCCCACCTGGCGTCGATGAAGCGGCGTATGTCAAAGCCGGTTTCCTGGCGGCTGTCGCCAAAGGCGAAGCAACCTCTCCTCTGATATCTCCTGAAAAAGCGGTTGAACTGCTTGGCACCATGCAGGGCGGTTACAATATTCATCCGCTGATTGAGGCGCTGGACGATAGCAAACTGGCTCCGATTGCCGCGAAAGCCCTTTCACACACGCTGCTGATGTTCGACAACTTCTATGATGTCGAAGAGAAAGCGAAAGCGGGTAATGAATACGCGAAGCAGGTGATGCAATCCTGGGCAGATGCGGAATGGTATCTGTCACGGCCTGAACTGGCAGAGAAGATCACGGTTACAGTGTTTAAGGTCACTGGCGAAACCAACACCGACGATCTCTCTCCGGCCCAGGATGCCTGGTCACGTCCAGACATTCCTCTGCACGCCCTGGCGATGCTGAAAAATGCCCGTGAAGGCATTGAGCCTGATGACGCGGGCAATATCGGCCCGATCAAACAGCTCGAAGCTCTGAAGACCAAAGGCTTCCCGCTGGCCTATGTCGGTGATGTTGTCGGAACCGGTTCTTCACGTAAATCCGCCACCAACTCGGTGCTGTGGTTTATGGGCGACGACATCCCGAACGTGCCAAATAAAAAAGGCGGCGGCGTGGTGCTGGGCAGCAAAATTGCACCCATCTTCTTCAACACCATGGAAGATGCGGGCGCACTGCCCATTGAAGTGGACGTAAACAACCTGAACATGGGCGATGTGATCGACATCTATCCATTCAAAGGCGAAGTCCGCAACCACGAAACCAATGAGCTGCTGGCCAGCTTCGAGCTCAAAACCGAAGTAGTGATTGACGAAGTGCGCGCCGGTGGCCGTATTCCGCTGATCATCGGTCGCGGTCTGACCACCAAAGCGCGCGAGTCGCTGGGTCTGCCGCACAGCACCGTATTCCGTCAGGCGAAAGATGTCGCGGAGAGTACCCGTGGGTTCTCGCTGGCGCAGAAAATGGTTGGCCGCGCCTGTGGCGTAACCGGCGTTCGTCCGGGTGCCTATTGCGAACCTAAAATGACCTCGGTTGGCTCGCAGGATACCACCGGCCCGATGACCCGTGACGAGCTGAAAGATCTGGCTTGCCTGGGCTTCTCGACCGATCTGGTGATGCAGTCCTTCTGTCACACCGCCGCCTATCCGAAGCCTGTGGATGTGAGCACGCACCATACACTGCCAGACTTCATCATGAACCGTGGCGGTGTGTCACTGCGTCCGGGTGACGGCATTATCCACAGCTGGCTGAACCGTATGCTGCTGCCGGATACCGTGGGTACCGGTGGTGACTCCCATACCCGTTTCCCTATCGGCATCTCTTTCCCGGCGGGTTCAGGCCTGGTGGCGTTTGCGGCAGCGACGGGCGTTATGCCGCTCGACATGCCGGAATCAGTGCTGGTGCGCTTCAAAGGTAAGATGGAGCCAGGCATTACCCTGCGCGATCTGGTTCACGCCATTCCGCTGTATGCCATCAAACAGGGTCTGCTGACCGTTGAGAAGAAAGGTAAGAAGAACATCTTCTCTGGCCGCATCCTTGAGATTGAAGGTCTGCCGGATCTGAAAGTCGAGCAGGCGTTTGAGCTGTCCGATGCGTCAGCCGAGCGTTCCGCTGCGGGCTGTACTATCAAGCTGGATAAAGCGCCGATTATCGAATACCTGAACTCCAACATCGTGCTGCTGAAGTGGATGATCGCAGAAGGCTACGGCGATCGTCGTACGCTTGAGCGTCGCGTTGAAAGCATGGAGAAATGGCTGGCCGATCCTCAGTTGCTGGAGCCGGACGCGGATGCTGAATATGCTGCCGTGATCGAAATCGATCTGGCTGAAATCAAAGAGCCGATCCTCTGTGCGCCAAACGATCCGGACGATGCCCGTCTGCTCTCTGACGTTCAGGGCGAGAAGATCGACGAAGTGTTCATCGGTTCGTGCATGACCAACATTGG
Organism: Pantoea sp. XY16; assembly: GCF_025153065.1. Classification (NCBI taxonomy): domain Bacteria; kingdom Pseudomonadati; phylum Pseudomonadota; class Gammaproteobacteria; order Enterobacterales; family Erwiniaceae; genus Pantoea; species Pantoea sp. XY16. Next base: position 146,940 of record NZ_JANZNP010000009.1, read on the forward strand.
TCACTTCCGTGCTGCCGGTAAACTGTTGGATAGCCACAAAGGCCAGCTGCCAACCCGTCTGTGGGTGGCTCCGCCAACCAAGATGGATGCGGCACAGCTGACCGAAGAGGGCTACTACAGCGTATTCGGCAAAAGCGGTGCGCGTATCGAGATCCCGGGCTGTTCACTCTGCATGGGTAACCAGGCACGTGTGGCTGATGGTTCGACGGTGGTGTCCACTTCGACCCGTAACTTCCCGAACCGTCTGGGTACCGGTGCTAATGTCTACCTGGCGTCAGCGGAGCTGGCTGCGGTCGCGTCTCTGCTTGGTAAACTGCCAACGCCGGATGAGTATCAGCAATTTATGGCGCAGGTCGATAAAACGGCCAGCGACACGTATCGCTATCTCAACTTCGACCAGCTGACGCAGTACACCGACAAAGCTGATGGCGTGATTTTCCAGACCGCGGTCTGATTCTTCACCTGTCAGTTATGACTAAGGGGCGATGATTCGCCCCTTTTTTACGTCTGTACATGGGGTAGAGAGACGATCAAAAGCTGGCTTTCGGCAGGCAGCCTGTAATAATGCGCGACGTGTCACACTGTGCCGCGAGAGCAGCACGAACACTTACCAGGTGACGCGATGACGTTAAGAGGAACGGGCGATGGAATATGAATTTTTACGCGATGTGACCGGACAGATTAAGGTTCGTATGTCGATGGATCATGAAGCGGTCGGCCACTGGTTCAACGAAGAGGTGAAAAACGATCCAGGATTGCTGGATGAAGTGGAAGCCGCAATCGAAGACGTCAAAGGCAGCGTGCGTCAGTGGCAGCGCATCGGCAGCGAGTACACCATCCTGCTGGATGAGGAAGAGGTGATGATTCGCGCTAATCTGCTGGCACTGGAAGATGACGGCATGGAAGAGGGGATGAATTACTACGACGAAGAGAGCCTCTCCTTCTGCGGTATTGAAGATTTTCAGCTGGTGATTGCCGCTTATCGCCAGTTTGTGAACCAGTATGGTAAACCCGTACGGTAATTTTTACGCTAATACAGGCCGGGCCACCTGAGCTGCCCGGCCTGCTAATTAATTCAGCGACGCACCACCGCACATCACCAGCTGCTGACCGGTGATCGCCGCTGCCGCCGGCGAAAGCAGGAAGCCGACCAGCCCGGCCACTTCCTGCGGCTGAATATAACGCCCGATTGGCGGCAAGCGCGGTGGTGAACTGGCCCGGCCCGGCTGTTGCAGCATCGGCGTTTCGGTGGCGCCTGGCGCTACAATATTTGCCGTAATGCCGAGCGGTGCCAGCTCTGCCGCCCAGCTGCGCACCATGCCGATCATCGCCGATTTGGTGGCCACATACTGACTGCGGCCCGACGCACCGCCTGACGTGCGGCTGCCCAGCAGCACGATTCTGCCACCCGCGCTCATCCGGGGCGCAAAATGATTGGCCAGCTGTTCTGCAGCGGCAACATGCAGTTGCCACAGGCGTGTGCTGGCGTTCAGATCCAGCTCCCCGAGCGGCGCGGCCTGCATCATTCCCGCTGCATGGATCACCGCCTGCGGCACCGGCAGTTTGTCCAGTAAAGCCTGCAATGCTGCGCTGTCGCTGATGTCGACCTGATGGCTCTGCCAGCCCGCGTCTGCCCGATTTATCGCCGAGCGGCTCAGGCCGGTAACCTGCCAGCCCTCATCAAGCAGGCGGTCCACAATCGCCTGACCGATGCCGGAGCTGGCTCCGGTCACCAGCGCCATCTTTTCAATCACGCATCACCCCCCGCACCCAGGATTCGTCGACCCTCACATACTTGATCGCCTGGCGATACCAGGTGTAGGCGATATGCAGTTCGCCGTTTACGCCCTGTTTGATGCTGGGGTAAGAGAACTCACGGTTTAACTTTTGCTGAGAGTTATTGGTCATGCAGTAGCCATCGCCTTCGTCCAGATTGCGCTGTAGCGGCCAGCTTTTGCCGCCATCCGTTGAGATAGCAAGCGTCATGGGCGCACGTGGCGCGCCCCAGAAGGCGGTCCGCCCGCTGTGCACCACCGGCTCGGCGGCAACCGCAACGTCACTGTCCTCTTCATCATCTTCAATTTCGTCATACAGCGACAACCGGCGCTCGCTGGCACCTTCGGCGCTCATGGCATTGAACACCAGCGCCAGATGACCGTTGCGCAGCGTTGTGACCTGAATGGACGAGTTATTGTTGGGCAGCGACAGCGGCTCAGGCGCACTCCAGCTTTCACCCTGATCAAACGAGCGGCTCTGGTAGATATGGTCGGCCCAGCGACTGCGGTAGAGAGCCAGCAGCGAACCATCATCCAGCAGGGTGACGTTCATATGAACGCAGCCGGTGCTGTCAGGCACGCTGACGTCGCGCCAGCTCTGGCCTTTATCTTCCGAGATTTTTACCGCGCTGACGTCATAACTGCCGACCCACTTTTCGCCGGGCTGCGTCAGGCAGTAGAACACCGGCAGCAACCAGTTGCCGTTGGGCAACACCACAATCGGCTGGCGGATAAAGGTGCCGGGCTTATCCAGCAGCGTTTTGATCTCGCCCCAGTGCTTGCCGAAATCGTGAGACTGGCGATAGCGCACAATCGCGGTGTCCTGATTGCCCGATTTCTGTGCCGTCCACAGCAGCCACAGTATCTGGTCCGGATCGAGAAACAGCACCGGGTTCTGTTCTGAACGACCCGGATCGTCAGACAGCTTCTGCGCGTCACTCCAGCGATCGCTGCCTTTTGTCAGCCGGGAACACCAGACCGAGATATCGGCAATCCCTTCCTGCGTGCCACCAAACCAGACGCAAAGCAGATCGCCATCGGGCAGCGGCAGCAGGTTAGCCGCGTGGTTTTGCGGGCAGGAGGAGGGCAGCATCGCAATCTGCTGGGCGCTATCCTGCGGGTGCGGCGCAACCAGGCCGGTGCGTTCTGCGGTGACGGTTTCCTGAGTCATATTAGGCTCCACTATTTTGTGCATTGTGTTGCGGTTGAGGCTGAGACTGGCGTGACGGGATACAGCGGTCAATTACCATAATGATGGCCGGTGTAATCAGCGCCACATACATATTGTCGATACCGAAGGGGTTACCCATCAGGAACCAGACGGATGTGACCACGCAGGCACCAATCAGACCGGCGTTGGCACCGCGCGTGCTCTTAAACCATGGCAGATAGAACGCCATAATCGCTACCACGGTGATCGACAGGCGAATTGCGCGGGTAAAGAAGGAGAGCTTCAGCACTTCAGGGAAGAACAGGACAAACAGCAGCGGGAAGAAGCCGATGCCAATCGAAATCCAGCGCGTCATTTTGAATTCGCGCTCTGGCGTCGGGTTACGCCAGGGCACGTAAAAGTCTTTTACGACCAGCGAGGCGATGGCCAGCGCAACGGTGCCGACGCTGACGAAAATCGAGGCCACCAGCGAGGTGGTGACAATGCCTGCCAGCCACGGTGACATATCCTGCAGAAACACGGGCAGCGCATAGAGGCTCTTGATATCGGGGTGCGCAAACTTCGCCGCCACACCAATCAGCGCCATCGCCAGACCAATCGGCAGGCAGAAAATGAAGGCAACCCAGGTAGCGCGTTTCGCTGACTTCACATCTTTGGTGGATGAGATCGCCTGGATCACAAACTGCGTACAGAAGATCGAACCCACGGTCCCGATCAGCCAGGCCACAATGGTGCTGGCCCCGACATGGCCATCCCACGTCCAGTAGAACGCCGGCATTTTCTCGATCATCGGAGCGACGCCGCCGGTCATCTTCAGTGCCACATAGAGGATGATCAGAATCCCCATATACTTGATGGCGCTGTGCAGCAGCGTAACCCACGCAACGCCTTTCATGCCGCCAAATGCAAAGTAGAAGGTACTTACCACTGCGGTAATAAAGGCCGCTTGTGTCAGGTCGATCTTCAGCACGGTTGAGATCGCCGCCGCACCGCTGATGTAGTTCCCGACATTCACCAGCAGCAGCGCATAGATCATGATCAGCGAGATAATGTTCCTGGTCGAACGGCCATATTTCTCGGCGATAGCACCAGAGATCGTGATCTTCCCGGTGTTATAAATGCGTTTGACCAGAATCAGGCCAAACAGCGGAAAACCTATCGCGGCACCGATGACCGACCAGGAAGCGGCGAAGCCATCCTCAAAGGCTGCCTGCGCCGTGCCGATGGTCGATTTTGCCCCGATATACTCTGACATCAGCATGATGCCGACGATAAAGGCCGGCATGGCGCGGGAGCCTTCCATAAAGTCGCCGCTGGTTTTACTGCGTAACCGCCATGTCAGCCAGGTGGTGAACAGGATATAGGCGACCACCATGCCGACGATCAGTAAGGTGCTCTCAGTTGAGAATGCTTTCATCGTAACCTCGATTGTTCTGGCAGATGGCGACCATCAGGTTCGTTCTCATCTGACCGATAGGGTGCAAAGGCGATGGACGTTATTGCAGGTAGTGGTTCACAATTTGACGGATCTGCTGCTGTTCGTCGGCGCTGAACTGCACCGCATAGCGGCTTTCACCCACTTCAAAGCCCTGCAGGCTGACCGCTTTTTTCACGGCGGCCGGTGAGAAACCGATGCTGTACAGCGCGGTGCGCAGGCCGGTAACGTTCTCCTGTGCCTGATGCGAACCGGCAATGTCACCGGCACTGAAGCGCGCCCAGATGGCGTTAATTGCTTCCGGTGCCACGTTTGCCAGCCCGGAAATGGAGGCGGAGCAGCCATCAACGAATCCCTGATGAATCAGCGAGTCAGGGCCGTTTAGCACATCAAAGCCCTCACAGTCGGCGGTAGCCTGCAGAAAACCGCTCAGACTTTCATAGCTGCCTGCGGAGTCTTTAATGCCGATGATGTTCGGGTGCGCGGCCAGCGTACGAACGGTCTCTGGCTGCAGGGTATTGCCGGTTCGCGCCGGAATGTTGTAGAGGAACAGCGGCACCGTCAGCGCGTCAGCCACGCGCTGATAGTGGTCGATCAGCTCCTGCTGCTTCAGCGGCACAAACCATGGCGTGATCGCCGAGACGGCATCCACGCCAAGGCGGGCGATCTGTTTGCCGAGCCGGATCGTTTCACGGGTCGAAATCTCGCCGATATGCGCCACGACGGCCGCACGACCATTGACTTCATCGACGCAGGTGGTGGTAACGGCAATCTTCTCCTGCTCGTTCAGCACAAAGAACTCGCCGTTGGTGCCGCCACAGAAGATGCCGTTTCCGGCGTTGATCTGGCGTCTGACCTGCCCACGCTGCCTTACCGGGTCAAAGGCACCTTCACGGTCAAAGGTGGTGACGATGGCGGTCAGTACGCCGTTGATTTTCTTATTCATGACAATCCTCATTACGCCTGGCAGGAAGGGAACAGCGTCAGGTAGACGGCGCGCACATCATCGGCGGTGACCGCCATCGGCACGTTTTTCATGAGGCGCTGCACGTCGAGTGCCGCTTCCACTAAATAAGGCAGGTGATCCGGGCCGATGCCCAGCGCTTCCAGGCTGGCAGGCAACTGCAGCCGCGCAACCAGCGCGGTGAAGTAGTCGACCAGCGCGTGTGATTTCTCTTCATCGCTTAAACGGACGTCAGCGTCGGGCAGCAGGTCATAGGCCTGAGCGAATTTGCTCACTGCGGCCGGACGGACAAAGCGCATGCAGGGGGCCAGCAGAATGGCGTTGGCAACGCCGTGTGGCAGGTGATATTTGCCGCCAAGCGGATAGGACATCGCATGCACCAGATGCGTCCCGGCATGGGCAATCGATGCGCCGCCATAATAAGAGGCCCAGAGCATCTCCAGCCGTGCCTGCAAATTCTCCGGCTCGCGCAGCGTGGTTTCGAGATTCGCGAACAGCTTCTTCATCCCAATCAGCGCATAGTTGTCGCTGACCGGATTGGCAACGTTGGCGGTGAAGCACTCAATCAGGTGACACAGGGCATCAATGCCGGTAGACGAGGCGATGTGCGGCGGCATGCTGGTGGTGAGTTCCGGCACCAGCGCCACCACATCGGGCAGCATGACCGGTGAAATAATGCCGACTTTGGTCTCTTTCTCCGGGATCGCCAGAATCGCATTCGGGGTCGCTTCAGAGCCGGTGCCAGCAGTGGTCGGGATGAGCATTGAACGGGTGCGACGCTGCGGTTTTTCGCCTGCCAGCAGGGCGTCCAGCGACGGTGCGCCGTTGATGCACAGCACCGAGAGCAGCTTCGCCACATCCAGTACGCTGCCACCGCCGATGCCAATCACCATGTCGGCCTGGCGCTGCGAGAGCGTTTTTATAATCGCGGCCACATCATGCTGGCTCGGTTCAGGTGGAACGCTGTTGACCACGCTGATACGCGGGATCTGATCCCGGAGTTGCCCCATCAGCGCCTGTACCGCCGGAATCGCCTCAATGTTCCGGTCAGTGACCACGACTGCCGTCGCTATCCCATCCAGCAGATAGCGCATGTCGTTTAACGCCTGATAACCGCTGATCACCGTGCTGTTAATGTTCATTTCATACCCTTATTTCTGTCATGTCTGAGCAGATGATTAATTTTGCTCAGCGCAATGCGATGTCAGTCACTCTCTGTGGCTAATTTTATAAGGCATATCGATTTCGATTAATTTGAACTTGCTCACATATAATCAATCATGATTGAATATAATCAAATGCAGCGGCAATAGCCTGACAGGAGTGAGGATGGGCTCATCAGTATGGAAAACCCCGGTGCTGGTTATCGCCGATGACTTTACCGGTGCCAACGATGCAGGTAGTGGACTGGCACAGGCCGGTGCCCGTGTACATGTGCTGTTCGGCTCCGCAGCAACGTTACCCGACGAGGCGGCGGATGTACTGGTAATCAGCACCGACAGCCGGGCTGTCAGTGCCACTCAGGCTGCAGAGCGCGTTACGCAGGTGGTGCAGCATTACGCGGCACAGCTTCAGCAGGGCTGGCTGTTTAAAAAGATAGACTCCACGCTGCGCGGCAATATCGGGGCTGAAACGGTGGCGGCACTGCGCGCCAGCGGCAAAAGGCTGGCGCTGGTGGCACCGGCCGTACCGCGTCTGGGCCGCACCACACGTGAGGGCAGCGTGTGGGTCAATCAGCGGTTACTGACAGACACCGAATTTGCCAGCGATCCTAAAACCCCGATCCGCAGCGCCCGCGTCATTCATCAGATGCAGATCGACGGCATGGAGATCGATCTCGCGACGCTGCATAGCGATCGGCTTGATGCTGTGTTAGCCGAAGCAGATGGCGTCGTGGTAGTGGATGCCGAAACGGAGGCCGACCTGGCGCGACTGATAACCGCTGCGTCGCGGCTGAGTGAGACGCCCCTGCTGGTCGGGGCCGCCGGATTAAGCGATGCGCTGGGCGCTGCGCTCTCCGTTCGCCCGTCGCAACCTGTGCTGGCGGTGGTGGGATCGATGAGTCGTCAGGCAGAGCAGCAGATCGCCGCGCTGCGTACTCAGCGCGCCGTTGAGGTCGTCGATGTCGATATCCGTCAGCTGTTTCAGCAGTCCGCCTGGCCTGAGCGGGATCGCTGGATCGAACAGGCGGCCACCGCACTGCGTGCCGGTCGCCATACGGTGATCCGCACCTGCCAGCATGCATCCCAGCGGCACGAGATCGAGGATCTTTGCCAGCAGCACCGCGTGACGCGCCAGCAGCTGGGTGAGGCGATCTGTCAGCTGCTAGGCGAAATCACCCTGAGTCTGTGCCGGGCACGGCTGCCGCATGCGCTCTATCTGTCAGGCGGCGACGTGGCGATTGCCGTCGCGCAGGCGCTGGGGGCCAGCGGCTTTAAAATTCAGGGTCTGGTGGCGGGCTGTGTGCCGCACGGGGTCCTGCTTAACAGTGAATTTACTCTGCCGGTGATGACCAAAGCGGGTGGCTTTGGTGATGAAAATACCCTGGTAGCAGCCATTAGTTTTATTGAGGAGAAGTCGAGTGAGTAAAATTATTGCGATCACCATGGGCGATCCGGCGGGCATCAGCCCGGAAATCATCATCAAAGCGCTCTCTGAAGGTGAGCTGAATGGCATCCCTGCCGTGGTGATTGGCTGTGCCAGTACGCTGCGCCGCATTATGGCGATGAACATCACCCCACAGGCCGAGCTGCGGGTGCTGGATCGGGTAGCCGATGCGCGCTTTGCGCCCGGCATTATCAATGTGATCGATGAGCCGCTGGCCGATCCCGACGCGCTGAAACCTGGCGTGGTACAGAAAGAGGCGGGGGATCTGGCGTGGCGCTGCGTGAAGCGTGCCACCGAACTGGCACTGGCCGGTGACGTGCATGCGATTGCTACCGCGCCGCTGAATAAAGAGGCGATGCACGCGGCGGGCCACCTCTACCCGGGTCACACCGAACTGCTGGCGCATCTTACCGACACCAAAGATTACGCTATGGTGCTCTATACCGATAAGCTCAAGGTGATTCATGTCACGACCCATATTGCGCTGCGTAAGTTCCTCGATACGCTCAACCAGACACGCATCAAAACGGTGATTGGTATGGCGGACACCTTCCTGCGTCGTGTCGGTTACAGCGCACCACGCATCGCCGTCGCGGGTGTCAATCCGCACGCCGGTGAGAACGGGCTGTTTGGCGATGAGGAGATCACCACCGTTGCTCCCGCGATTGAAGCGATGAAAGCGGAGGGGATTGATGTCGCCGGGCCTTGCCCGCCGGACACGGTATTCCTGCAGTGCCAGGATGGACGCTATGACATGGTGGTGGCGATGTACCACGATCAGGGACACATCCCGCTTAAACTGCTGGGCTTCTATGATGGCGTGAACATTACCGCAGGCCTGCCGTTTATCCGCACCTCTGCTGACCACGGCACGGCATTTGATATCGCCTGGACAGGTAAAGCGAAGTCTGACAGCATGGCGATCTCGATTAAACTCGCGATGCAGCTCGCATAGGGAAATATGAAGGGACAGAGCCGTCTTGACCAGATTATGGATTACCTGAAAAGCCATAATCTGGTGACTGTTGAGCAACTGGTCAGTGCGATTTCCGCCTCACCCGCCACGATTCGACGTGATTTAATTAAGCTGGATAAAGAGGGCGTGATCAGCCGCAGTCATGGCGGCGTCACCCTGAATCGTTTTATTCCTGCCCAGCCGACCACGCTGGAGAAAATGCAGCGGAACCTGGCCGAGAAGCAGGCGATCGCGGAGTGCGCCGCCAGCTTTGTCCGGGCGGGGGATGCGGTGGTACTGGATGCCGGTACGACTATGCTGGAGCTGGCGCGACAGCTCACGCATCTGCCGCTGCGGGTGATTACCGCCGACCTGCACATTGCGCTGTTTCTGTCTGAGTTTAAGCAGATCGAAGTAACGATTATTGGCGGGCGGATTGATGACTCCAGTCAGTCCTGCGTGGGCGAACATGGACGGCGGTTGCTGCGCAGCATCAATCCAGATATCGCCTTTGTCAGCTGTAACTCATGGAGCCTTGAGCGCGGCATTACCACGCCGACTGAAGAGAAAGCGGGGCTGAAACACGATCTGCTGGCCAATGCGGCGCGCCGGGTCCTGCTGGCGGACAGCAGTAAATATGGCTCCTGGTCGCTGTTCTGCGCCTCACCGGTTGATGACCTGACCGATGTGGTGACCGACAGCCGGTTAGATCAGGAGGTGTGCCGCACGCTGCGCGAGCGTGGCATTACGCTGGCGCTGACTTCCACCTGAACTGAACGCGCCGTGCTTCTCTGACCTTATCCTGAAGCAGGGCGCGAGCAGCACCGCGCGTTTATCTTCTGCAATTGCCGCTAACGCGCGTAGGCGTCATGCTCTTCGCGCGTCATTGCCGGCGCGTCTACCGTAACCCGTTCAAAACTCAGATTCCTTACGCCCGCTATTTTGCCAAACTCCTGCGCCTGCAGTGTGATGTCGCTGAAACTCAGCCGTTCAATCGGATTTTCCGGCGTGCCTTCAATAAAAAAGGCGCGGGAAAACGCCGCAGGCTCAGTCAGGCTGCTGCTGATATGACTGATACTGATATTCTCAACCCGCGTCAGGCCAGCATCACCTGTGACGCCCGATGCCAGCTTACGCCAGTGTGGCGGCTGTTCGGTGTCGGCGGGCTGCTCACTGTAGCTATACTGCGGGAACCAGTTCAGCTGCAGCATAAACGGATAACAGACATCCTCCATCTTCAGATGGCGAACCACGATGTTTTTGATCCAGCCGCCGCGATTACGGGCTGACTTGATGCGAAAGCCGACACCCGTGCCGGAGAAACGGTTGTGTTCGATGATGACATTTTCGATACCGCCAGAGGTTTCGCTGCCCAGGGTAATGCCCGAGCCTTTCAGCAGAGTGCAGTCGCGAATAATGATATCGCGTGCGGTTCTGCCGAGCTGCTGTGCTTCCGCGCCGCGACCCGATTTCACGCAGATATTGTCGTCATTGCAGGAGACCGTACAGCCTTCAACGCGAACCAACTGGCTGGAATCAATATCAATGCCGTCGGTGCTGGGTCCGGTAGCGTTCATCACACGTAGCCGCTGCAAATTAACCTGTTTCGAATAACAGACGTGCAGGTTCCAGAAGCCGGAATCCTGTGAGGTAAAGTCCTCCAGCGTCACGTATTCACTCTGATAAACCACCACGTTACGTGGACGTTTGCAGTCGTAATCCACCACCCAGCGCAGGCCGCGACGGGTATAGTCCGCCAGCATCCCGCTGTTTTCGTCTTCGCCCCAGAATTTATGCCACCAGACGGCACCGTGTCCGTCGAGCGTGCCATTGCCGCAGACAGTGACGTCGCGGCAATGATTGATGTTAAGCATCGCCGCGGGCCAGACCATATCAATCCCCGCCACGCGCGTAGCGATATCTGGGTAATCCTCCAGCCGCTCGCTGCCGAGCAGCACGGCATCTTTCGCCAGCTCCAGCGTCATCTCACTTTTCAGAAACAGCGCGCCCGTCAGAAAGCGGCCTGCCGGGATCAGCACCGTGTCGCCTGCTGATGCGCTATCAATCGCGCGCTGTATCGCCTGAGTGGAAAGTGAGGTGGCGTCCGGGACGGCAGCGAAATCAATAATGTTAATTCTTGCCATTTTTTTGCCTGTAGTCGATGAAGAAATAAGCGTTCAGCGCTGAAAGTAGCACGCTCTGACAGGCAAATTATTGCTGACGATCAGGGAATGCCGGCGGTTACCGTGATGAGAAGTCGGAGGGATAAGCGGGAAGAGACGCGCAGGTTATGGGGTGTCACGCTGCGCGTCTGATAATCAGAGGGTCTTCAGGCCCACTGAGGGGATATTTCTGCCGTAGTAGATCTCACGCATCTCTTTCCACAGCAGGTCAGTAATACGCTTATGCTCCTGCGGGCTGAGATCTTCCGGGCGGGTGTTAAACAGATAGTGTTTCAGGTCAAACTCTTTCAACAACATCTTGGTGTGGAAGATGTTCTCCTGATAGACATTCACATCCACCATGTCATACATCGCTTTCATATCGTCGGACATGAAGTTCTGAATCGAATTGATCTCGTGATCGATAAAGTGCTTCATCCCTTTCACGTCACGGGTAAAACCGCGCACCCGGTAATCGACGGTAACAATGTCTGACTCCAGCTGGTGGATCAGGTAGTTCAGCGCCTTGAGCGGTGAGATCACGCCGCAGGTTGAGACTTCAATGTCCGCGCGGAAGGTGCAGAGCCCGCCTTCAGGATGGCTTTCCGGATAGGTGTGCACGCAGATATGGCTTTTATCCAGATGCGCCACCACCGAATTGGGCAGCGGGCCAGGATGCTCGGAGTTATCGATATCTTTGGGATCGATCGGCTCTTCGCTGACCAGAATCGTGACGCTGGCTCCCTGCGGTTCATAATCCTGGCGTGCAATATTAAGCACGTTAGCCCCGATAATGGAGCAGGTTTCGGTCAGGATTTCCGTCAGACGGTTGGCGTTATATTGTTCATCAATGTAGGCGATATAACCATCGCGTTCAGCTTCAGTATTCGCATAGCAGATATCGTAAATACAAAAACTCAGGCTTTTCGTCAGGTTGTTGAAGCCATGTAGTTTTAGCTTTTGCAATTTTGTTCACCCCCTTAAAAATGCACTGTCAGCACGCGGCCGATAGCGCATTTAACAGATATTGCGGCAGGGCAAAGCTGCCGGTATGGATCGCTGGTGTGTAGTAACGACACGCCAGGCCAGCGGCCTCGAAACGCACCTGCAGGGTGGCGGTATCGAGCTGGCGCAGCGCCGGATTATCGCTCGCCCAGGCAAAGGTCATGATGCCGCCGTAATAGGTCGGAATCGCCGCCTGATAGAAACTGACATCCGAAAAGTAATGGCCCAGCTTGCGATGGCTGTTTACGGCCTCATCCTGCTGCAGGAAGCAGACGCCATTCTGCGCCACGAAGATGCCATTTTCATTAAGGGCCGCTTTACAGCCGGCATAAAATTCGGAGGTAAACAGGCTCTCGCCCGGACCAATCGGATCGGTGCAGTCGGAGATGATGACATCGAACTTTTCCTGCGTCTGATTAACGAAGTTAACCCCGTCATCGATCACCAGCGTAAAGCGCGGATCGTCATAGGCACCTGCGCTGTGGTTCGGCAGATACTGGCGACAAAAGGTCACCACGCCTGCATCGATTTCCACCATGGTAATCTTTTCGATTTCCGGATGACGTGACACTTCGCGCAGCATTGCGCCGTCACCGCCGCCGATGATCAGGACGCTCTTCGCCGCGCCGTGCGCCAGCAGCGGAACGTGGGTCATCATTTCATGGTAGATAAATTCGTCGCGTTCGGTGGTCTGCACCACGCCGTCCAGCGCCATTACGCGGCCCATCGCGGCATTTTCGAAAATGATTAAATCCTGATGCGCAGTTTTTTCACGGTACAGCTCTTTATCTACCGTGAAATACTGGCCAAAACCGGCATGAAGGGTTTCATACCACGTTTCATTGTGGGCCATGGTGCTCTCCTCTGATGACATCGCCATGAAGATGGGCGGCACATGATAGCTAACACTGACCGTGGTTGCACGGTCAATGTCCGGCAGCAGAGGGCAGAGTAATTACCTGACGTAGGCCAGCAGGCTCAGTGAATCACGGGCCAGTGACTTGCACTTTTTGTCATTGGTGATGGCGATGCCGCTGAGATCGCGATAGCTGTCTTCACCCAGCGCTTTCATGTTGTAGTTGCTGTAGTTACTTAAATCCCAGCGGTTCTGCTGAGCAAAAAAGACCAGCGCTTTGCGAATCTGTGCGTCCGGTAAATCCTGATAGCCACAATCATTTTTCAGATAGACGAAAACCGCCGTGAGATCGGCCAGATCTTCCGCTTCGGATTCGCTCAGGGCAAAACTGGTGGAGGAGAAGCCAAGGAGTCCCGTCAGCAGCAGGATCTTGATGCTTTGCTTCATAGTCGTTCTCTTCAATGGATATTGCTCATGACGTTAGCACAGTTATTCTCAGGTTTTCGATTAATTTGGCGCTGTGAGCCGCTGCACCGCCTTTTTTCATCAGATTCTCACGGCTAACACTTGACCTTCCCATAAGGTCAGGGTTTAGGCTGTGCGCTCTGATGTCACAAGGATGATCACCATGCAACGTCGTCACTTCCTGAAACTTACCGCCGCACTGAGTGCAGCCGGAGCCTTGCCGCTCTGGAGCCGTTCGCTGATGGCAGCCACCCGTCCGCTGCTGCCGATTCCATCACTGCTGGAAGCGGATGCCAGGGGCAGCTACAGCCTTACCGCGATGCAGGGCACCTCGCAGTGGAATGGCAAAGCCGTGCCGACCTGGGGCTATAACGGCAGCCTGCTGGGACCGGTGCTGAAGTTGCAGAGTGGCAAACCGGTGACGGTGAACATCCATAATCGACTCAGCGAAGCGACTACCCTGCACTGGCACGGGCTGGAAATCCCCGGCGCGGTAGATGGCGGTCCGCAGGCCGTGATTGCGCCTGGTGCTTCGCGTCAGGTCTCTTTTACCCCTGACCAGCCCGCCGCAACCTGCTGGTATCATCCGCATCTGCATGGCAAAACCGGGCATCAGGTCGCACACGGACTCGCGGGACTGATTTTGCTGGAAGATAAGGAGAGCGGCACACTGCGCCTGCCTGTGCAGTGGGGCGTGGATGATGTGCCACTGATTTTCCAGGATAAGCAACTGAGTAAAGATGGCGGCCGGATCGATTATCAGCTCGACGTAATGCGCGCAGCCGTGGGCTGGTTTGGCGACATGATGCTGACCAACGGCGTGCAGTATCCGCAGCATGCGGTGCCGCGCGGCTGGCTGCGTCTGCGTCTGCTGAACGGCTGTAATGCCCGTTCGCTGCACGTTGCCGCCAGTGATAAACGTCCTCTTTATGTGATCGCCAGCGACGGTGGCCTGCTGGCTGAACCGGTGAAGCTCGACGCACTGCCGATGCTACCGGGCGAGCGTTTTGAGGTGATGATCGATACTTCTGACGGTAAAGCGTTTGATCTGGTGACGCTGCCAACCGAACAGATGGGCATGACGCTGCCGCCGTTTGACCAGCCGCTGCCGCTGGTGCAGATCCTGCCGCTGCGGGTGATGGCCAGCGCCACGCTGCCGGATAAGCTGGCGACGCTGCCTGCGCTTCCCGCCACCGACGGACTGACGACACGCTGGCTGCAGCTGATGATGGACCCGCAGCTGGACCAGCAGGGGATGCAGGCGCTGATGCAGCGCTACGGCGAGAAAGCGATGGGCAAGGGCGGTCATCATTCGATGCCGGAGAAAACGGCTGCCGGGCCGATGCCGCCGATGGAAAACATGGAAGGGATGGATCACAGCATGCACGGCATGGCGAAGCCCGCCAGTTACGATTTCCGCAATGGCAATAAGATCAACGGCCAGGCTTTTGATATGACAAAGCCGTCATTTGCGGTGAAGCTGGGTGATTATGAGAAGTGGACGATTTCAGGAGAAGGCGACGCCATGCTGCATCCCTTCCATATTCACGGCACCCAGTTCCGCATTCTCTCCGAGAACGGCAAACCGCCCGCCCCGCATCGGCAGGGCTGGAAAGATATGGTGAATGTCGACGGCTGGCGCAGTGAAGTGCTGGTGCGCTTCAACTATGTCGCTGCCGCCGAGCACGCTTACATGGCCCACTGTCATCTGCTGGAGCATGAAGATACTGGCATGATGCTGGGCTTTACCGTGAGCTGATTACGCCTGATCCAGCGCCAGTCTGATGTCTTCAATCAGGTCACTGGCGTTCTCGATGCCAATCGACAGCCGCACCGTGGCGTCAGTGATACCAATACGCTGACGCACCGCCTGCGGCACGCCGGAGTGGGTGGTGCTGCCAGGATGGCTGGCCAGCGACTCGGTTCCGCCCAGGCTCACCGCCTGTTTGAACAGCGACAGCGCATTGAGAAAACGGAACGCAGCGGGCTGATCGCCGACGATATCAAACGAGAAGGTCGAACCCGCGCCGCTGCACTGCTCGCGATAGGTTTTCCCTTCGGCGCTCTCCGCATCCAGATAGGGCAGCCAGTGCAGCTTCGCCACTTTCGGGTGATCGCGCAGAAAGGCCGCGACCGCTTCTGCATTGTGAAAGGCTTTCTCCATCCGCAGCGACAGCGTTTCCAGCGAGCGGCTGAGCATCCAGCTTGAGTGCGGGTCCAGCTGCGTACCAATGGCGCTGCGCAGGGCGCGCACTTTCGCCATCAGCGCTTTACTGCCCATCGCGGCACCCGCAATCAGGTCAGAGTGACCGCCAACATATTTGGTCAGTGAGTAGAGTGACAGATCCGCGCCCAGCGTCAGCGGCTGCTGGAACAGCGGGCCGAGCAGGGTGTTATCACAGGCGATAATCGGTCGTGAACCCTGCTGCTGGTCAATTTCATCGGCAATGCGCGCCATCAGGCGGATATTGACCAGGCTGTTAGTCGGATTTGCGGGTGTTTCAATCAGGATGACCGCCACCCGGCCCTGGGCCATCGCCTGCTGAGCGGCTTCGCGCACCCTGACTTCATCATTCCCGTCGCTGAAACCAACTGCTTTAATATCCAGATTGTGCAGTGTTTTGCTGAGCAGCGTTTCGGTGCCGCCATACAGGGGCTGGGAGTGCAGGATCACCTCGCCCGGGCGGGCAAACGTCAGCAGGGCCGTGGAGATAGCGGCCATCCCGGAAGAGAAGAGTGAACAGCTCTCTGCCTGCTCATAGACCGCCAGCCGGTCTTCAACAATTTCGCTGTTCGGATGGTTAAAGCGCGAATAGACCAGCCCGCCCGATTTGCCTTCCGGCGGCTCACGACGACCAGAGACGTAATCAAAGAAATCCCGTCCCTCTTCGGCGCTGTCAAAGACAAAGGTCGATGTCAGAAACACCGGCGGCTTTACCGCACCTTCAGAGAGGCGGGGATCATAGCCATAGTTCAGCATCTGGGTTTCGGGGTGCAGCGGCCTGTCGCCGATATGCGTCTTTTTGCTTGATGATGAAGTCATTGTGATCTCCGGCCAGCGGCGCGAGTAGGGTAACGATCTGTTGGATAAAGGCTACCACGCAGCGAATCATGCTGGTAAATGCCAGAATGTTCTAAGGTAATGCGCCTTTCAGTGACTTAAAGGCCACAGGTAATAATTTTTGCGACGTAATCGTTTGCATACAGGGTCGCACAGTCGTCGCTGCGGCGTCTGTGATAGACTTCGGGGCTTTTCTGACGTAACCGGGCTGAACGCAATGAAACACACTGTTGAAGTGATGATCCCTGAACAGGCAATCGCCACGCGCATCGCTGAACTGGGGAAAGAGATTAACGAGCACTACCGCGACAGCGGCAGCGATATGGTGCTGGTGGGGCTGCTGCGCGGCTCATTCATGTTCATGGCTGATCTCTGTCGCGCCATTGATGTGCCGCATGAAGTCGACTTTATGACGGCGTCCAGTTATGGCAGCGGCATGTCCAGCACGCGTGATGTGAAAATCCTGAAAGATCTGGATGAAGACATTCGTGGCAAAGATGTGCTGATCGTCGAAGATATCATCGACTCCGGTAACACCCTGAGCAAAGTGCGTGAGATTCTGCAGCTGCGTCAGCCAAAATCACTGGCGATCTGTACCCTGCTGGATAAGCCTGAGCGCCGTGAAGTTGAAGTCAATGTCGAGTATGTCGGCTTTGCGATTCCGGATGAGTTTGTGGTGGGCTTTGGTATCGACTACGCTCAGCACTATCGCCATCTGCCTTACATCGGCAAAATGGTGCCGCTGGAATCCTGATACTGCTCTGACCGCACATTCTTCCAAGGCCTGCACCGGTTGCCTGGTGTAGGCTATGTCGCGCTTTACGCCGCGATCGGCT
Organism: Pantoea sp. XY16; assembly: GCF_025153065.1. Classification (NCBI taxonomy): domain Bacteria; kingdom Pseudomonadati; phylum Pseudomonadota; class Gammaproteobacteria; order Enterobacterales; family Erwiniaceae; genus Pantoea; species Pantoea sp. XY16. The sequence goes on from NZ_JANZNP010000009.1 coordinate 164,232, forward strand.
CAGGCCTGGCCGTTCATCTGCAGATTAGCAATGCCGTGACGATAGCGCTGTTCAAGGATCTCCCGGCTGTTTGCCGTGACATCCAGGTTACGCAGGCAGCCATCCTGAATGCCGTAAACCCAGCCGTGCAGGGAGACATCCTTGCCACGTTTCCAGGCAGATTGCAGAACGGTCGAGTGCCCCAGGTTATAGACCTGTTCAATAACGTTGATTTCGCACAGTTTGTCCAAACGCTTATCCGGCGGGAGTTCCCCCAGCAACACGCTATGCTTGTACCAGAGGTCGCGGATGTGCAGCAGCCAGTTGTCGATTAATCCCAGCTCCGGGTTATCCATCGCCGCCTGCACGCCGCCGCAGCCGTAGTGGCCGCATACGATAACGTGTTCCACTTCCAGCACTTCGATAGCGTACTGCACCACGGACAGACAGTTCAGATCGGTGTGGATTACCAGATTGGCGACGTTGCGGTGAACAAAGAGTTCGCCTGGTTCCAGTCCGGTCAGACGTTCGGCAGGGACACGGCTGTCAGAACAGCCAATCCACAGGAATCGCGGTTTTTGTGCCTGGGCGAGCCGCTCAAAAAAACTGGGATCTTCTTCAACCAGCAGTTTTGACCATTCGCGGTTGTTTCTGATCAGGGTATTGATGTCTGTCATGGCGTTGAGCGACCGGTTACTGCGCAAAGTGCGCGCGCGTACTATATGCCAGGGCCTGATAAATTTAAACGGCATTGCAATGCCATCAAAACAGGGTATGGATGCAGAATGACTTATGCACTGGAACTTTCCCGGCTGACTAAGACCTATCCCGGCGGCGTGCAGGCGCTGAAGGGCATTGATCTTAACGTTGAAGCGGGTGACTTTTATGCGTTGCTGGGGCCAAACGGTGCCGGTAAATCGACCACCATCGGGATTATCAGTTCGCTGGTAAACAAATCCGAAGGCAGCGTGCGGGTGTTTGGCTACGATCTGGAAAAAGATGTGGTGAATGCCAAGCGCCAGCTCGGGCTGGTGCCGCAGGAGTTTAACTTCAACCCGTTTGAGACGGTGATGCAGATCGTCGTGAATCAGGCGGGTTACTACGGCGTTGAGCGTCGTGAAGCCAATGAGCGTGCGGAAAAGTATCTGAAGCAGCTCGACCTGTGGAGCAAACGCACTGAGCGTGCGCGCATGCTCTCCGGCGGGATGAAACGCCGCCTGATGATCGCCCGTGCACTGATGCACGAGCCAAAACTGTTGATTCTGGATGAGCCAACGGCTGGCGTGGATATCGAACTGCGTCGCTCAATGTGGGTGTTCCTGAAAGATCTCAATGCCAAAGGCACTACCATCATTCTCACTACCCACTATCTGGAAGAAGCCGAGATGCTGTGCCGCAACATCGGCATCATCCAGAGCGGTGAGCTGGTGGAAAACACCTCGATGAAAGAACTGCTGTCCAAGCTCAAATCAGAAACCTTTATCCTGGATCTGGCGCCGCGCAGTCCGCTGCCCAGGCTGGAGGGGTTCCAGTACCGGCTGACCGATACTTCAACGCTGGAAGTGGAAGTGCTGCGTGAGCAGGGCCTTAACAGCGTGTTCAGTCAGTTAAGTGCGCAGGGTGTGCAGGTGCTGAGTATGCGCAATAAAGCCAACCGTCTTGAAGAGCTGTTCGTTGGCCTGACGACGCAGGGAAAAACAGGAGCAAAAGCATGACACATTTGTACTGGGTGGCGCTGAAAAGCATCTGGGCCAAAGAAGTTAACCGTTTCGCCCGTATCTGGATCCAGACGCTGGTGCCGCCGGTCATCACCATGACGCTCTATTTCATCATCTTTGGCAACCTGATCGGGTCGCGCATTGGTGAGATGCACGGCTTCAGCTATATGCAGTTTATTGTGCCGGGATTGATCATGATGGCGGTGATCACCAATGCCTACGCCAATGTGGCATCGTCCTTCTTCAGTGCCAAGTTCCAGCGCAACATTGAAGAACTGCTCGTTGCACCCGTGCCGACCCACATTATCATTGCCGGCTATGTGGGCGGCGGTGTGGCGCGTGGCGTCTGCGTCGGCATTCTGGTGACGGCTATTTCGCTGTTCTTTGTGCCGTTCCACGTGCACTCCTGGTCGATGGTGGCGATTACGCTGCTGCTGACCGCGATTCTGTTTTCACTGGCCGGTTTGCTCAACGCCGTCTTTGCGCGCACCTTTGACGACATCAGCCTGATCCCGACCTTTGTGCTGACGCCACTGACCTATCTGGGCGGCGTATTCTATTCGCTGAGTCTGCTGCCGCCAATCTGGCAGGCTATCTCTAAACTGAATCCAATCGTTTATATGATTAGCGGATTCCGTTATGGCTTCCTGGGCATTAATGATGTGCCACTGGTGTTTACGCTCTCGGTACTGGTGGCCTTTATTCTGGTATTCTACTGGCTGGTCTATGCGCTGATTCAGCGCGGACGCGGACTGCGCACCTGACAATACGTTGAATAGTACGGGCCACGCTGCGATAAGGGCGTGGCTTTTTTTTGGTGAGTGAAAAACAACCCGAACGACGGTTCTCCCTGGCCTCGAAATCATCCTGAAACCTGCCTGCGGTGAAAAAGTCATCGAAGCCGATGACAACCAAAGCGGTTTAATTGCAGAAGCAGAAATAAAAAGGGCCGCCCATTTTAATGGCGGCCCTTTTTTGTCAGCTGATCGATTACTCAGGCGATTTGTACCGGCAATGCTTTCGCCAGACGCTTCATCTGGTTGTCACCTTCAAAATAGGCGACCTTAGGCTGCCATTGACGCGCGACGGCATCCTCAACCTGCACATACGAGCAGATAATTAAAATATCGCCTTCGCAGGCGCAGCGGGCAGCAGCACCGTTGACCGAAATAATTTTCGAGCCACGCTCAGCCGCGATAGCGTAGGTAGAGAAGCGCTGACCGTTAGTGACGTTATAAATATCGATCGCTTCATATTGCAGAATGCCGGAAGCATCCAGGAAATCCTGATCGATAGCGCAGGAGCCTTCGTAATTGAGGTCCGCCTGCGTCACTTTTACGCGGTGCAATTTGCCTTGCAGAACTGTGCGAATCATAGCCAGAAACCTTATCAGAGAAATAAAATAACCTGCAGCGGGCGTACTTACAGCGTCAGGTCAACAGTTTGATTATCAATCAGTCGGGCTTTACCCAGCCAGGCGGCCATCAGCACCACCGCACGCTGGCTGTCCACCGTCAGCGGCTGCAACGTGTCCGCATCACAGATTGCCAGGCCATCAGGACGCAATCCCTGTGCCAGCAGTGTCTCGCTGGCTGCCTCAATAATCTCTTCAATGTGACGCTCGCCGTTCTCAAGTTGCTGAGCCATCTGATGCATCACCTGGCTCAGCACCGGTGCCAGCTTACGCTCATCGTCTGTCAGGTAGCCGTTGCGCGAACTCAGCGCCAGGCCATCTTTGGCCCGCACTGTTGGCACGCCAACAATCTCAATGTCGAAGCCCATATCAGCTACCATCTTACGAATGATAGCCAGCTGCTGAAAATCCTTTTCACCGAAACAGGCAATATCGGGCTGCACCAGATTAAACAGTTTGCTGACGATGGTCGCCACGCCGCGAAAATGGCCTGGACGCGTCGCGCCTTCCAGCAGGGAAGAGAGCACCGGCACCTCAACAAAGGTCTGATTCTGCGCGCCCTGCGGATAGACTTCAGCCGGTGACGGGGCAAAAACCACGTCAACCTGGTGACGGTTCAGCTTTTCACAATCTTCCTGCAGGGTGCGCGGGTAGCGGGCTAAATCATCGGCGCGATCGAACTGCATCGGATTGACGAATATCGAGACAATGACGATGTCCCCGCGCGACCGGGCTTCATCCACCAGCGTCAGATGGCCTTCATGCAGGTTGCCCATGGTCGGCACCAGCGCAATGCGTTTACCCTGCTGACGCCAGCGACGGACTTCCTTGCGCAGCATCAGCAGCGTTTCAATAATCAACACGGTGACTCTCCTGAATTACTGGAAACTGTGCTCTGCCGCCGGATAGGTTCCGGCCTCGACTTCGGCGATATAGTGGCGAATCGCCGCGCGAACATCGCCGGTCTCCGCCAGGAAATTTTTGGCAAATTTGGGAATGTGCCCGCCGGTCACGCCCAGCGCGTCATGCATCACCAGAATCTGACCATCGGTGACGTTACCGGCACCGATGCCGATCACCGGGATAGTGAGCGCCTCGGTGATCCGCTGGGCCAGCGACACCGGGACGCACTCCAGCACCATCAGCTGTGCGCCTGCCGCTTCCAGCGCCAGCGCATCGGCCAGCAGCTGATCGGCACCGGCTTCATCACGGCCCTGCACTTTATAGCCGCCAAAGATATTGACCGATTGCGGGGTCAGGCCAAGATGACCGCACACCGGCACGGCGCGTTCGGTCAGCATCTGTACGGTCTCAGCCAGCCAGCTGCCGCCTTCCAGTTTCACCATATTGGCACCGGCACGCATCAGCTGTGCGGCACTCTCAAAGGTCTGCTGTGGCGTGGCATAACTCATAAAGGGCAGATCGGCGAGCAGCAGGGCCTGTGGCGCACCACGGCGCACGGCAGCGGTATGATAGGCGATATCGCTGACCGTGACCGGCAGGGTGGAGTCGTGCCCCTGTACCGTCATCCCTAAGGAATCACCAACCAGCAGCACCTGAATGCCTTCATCGGCAAACAGGCGGGCAAAACTGAAATCGTAGGCGGTCAGCGTCGCGAATTTTTTACCGCTGGCTTTCGCCTGACGCAGATGTGAAATCGTGGTGGGTTTCATGGCGCTCTCAACTCAGGAATTCTGATGGGCGCAGTTTACTGGATAGCGTGAAAGAGCGGAATCAGAGATGTACGTTTGTCTGATCAGCCATGCCACAGCGTGATGCTGCGACTGTCCAGGGTGGCCAGAACGGAGCTGAGTGCGCGGCCATCGGGCAGGCGGGCATCGGGCGCAATCGCCAGCAGTGGCACCAGCATAAAGGCGCGATTCAGCAGGTCGTAGTGCGGCACAATCAGCCGCTCAGTGTTGATTTCTGCGTCGCCAAACAGCATCAGATCGATATCCAGCGTGCGCGGACCCCAGCGTTCCGCCTTACGCACCCGCCCATGATCCCGCTCAATCTGCTGGGTATGGTCAAGCAGGGTTTCTGCGCTGAGATGGGTTTCCAGCGCCACGGCGGCATTGAGAAAATCGGGCTGGTCGGGCGGGCCATAAGGCGGTGTACGGTAGAACGGCGAGGTCGCGATGCGTTGCGTCTGCGGCAACGCATCCAGTGCCGTCAGCGCTGCATCAACCTGATGCAGCGGGTCGGCCAGATTACTGCCTAATGCGAGGTAAACTCGTGTCATGACACGTTTTGATTGTCACGACGTGGTGCGGAAGAGCGGCGGCGCGGACGGCGTGATTTATTGCGCGGCACCGGATCGTCACCCAGATTATTCAGCATGTTTTTCTGATGTGGCGGTGCAGCCACCTGGAATTCCCCCCACCACTGGCTCAGACGCAGCAGTTCCGGGTTATTTTCCACTTCTGCACGCAACGCCAGCAGATCGTAAGCAGCGCGGAATTTCGGATGCTCCATCAGCTTCCAGGCGCGTTTACCGTGACGGCGTGACATGCGCAACTGCAGCAGCCAGATATCGCGGATCAGCGAGGTAATACGTTTTGGAATTGCCAGCGCACGGCAGGCTTCGTCCAGCGTATCGTTCATCGCCATCGCAAAGGCTTCGAAGTAGGTCAGGCCACTCTCCTGCGCAATGCGTTCGGCCGCTTCAAGCTGCGGATACCAGAACATCGCAGCAAACAGGAACGCCGGATTCACGCGCATATCATTATAAATGCGGTTGTCGGTGTTTTTCAGCACCTGTGCCAGCATCCGCTCCATGTGGCTGTCACTGTTTTCCGTGAAGTTGCGCGCCAGCGTCGGGAAGAGCGGCTGGAACAGCTGATATTCACACAGCTTGAGATAAGTACTGTAGCCATAACCTGCCTGCAATAGCTTCAGCGACTCTTCAAACAGACGCGCGGGCGGAATATCACGCAGCAGCGAGGCCAGACGTGGAATCGGCTCGGCGGTTTCCGGCGCAATGCTCATATTGAGCTTGGCGGCAAAGCGTGCGACGCGCAGCATGCGAACCGGATCTTCGCGGTAGCGGGTTTCCGGATCGCCAATCAGGCGAATGATGCCCTGTTCGAGATCGCTGATGCCACCAACGTAGTCACGTACGCTGAAATCAGCCACGCTGTAGTAGAGGCTGTTGATGGTGAGATCGCGGCGCTGGGCATCATCTTCAATAGAGCCGAAGATATTATCGCGCAGCAGCATACCGCTCTGGGCGCGCTGCGAACTGTTACGATCTTCTGCGATCTCTTCAACCTGATGATGGCCACGGAAGGTAGCGACTTCGATCACTTCCGGGCCAAACATCACGTGAGCCAGACGGAAACGCCGACCCACCAGGCGACAGTTGCGGAACAGCTTACGCATCTGCTCAGGCGTGGCGTTGGTGGTCACATCGAAATCTTTAGGTTTTTGCCCCAGTAGCAAATCGCGCACGCCACCGCCTACCAGATAGGCTTCATAACCGGCTTTATTCAGGCGATAGAGCACTTTGAGGGCATTTTCGCTGATGTCTTTACGTGAGATGTTGTGGCTTTCACGAGGGATAATGGCCATCAGACGTTCTGGTTCAACCTCTGCAGGGGCTTCCTCTTCATCACGCTTCAGGACTTTTCGGCAAAAATTAGCTACTCGGGTAAAAATGGGACACCTCGACAGTGGCAATTAGGGTGTAGGTAAAATCAGCGGCTAATCATAGCCTGTTGAGAACCGTTTGAGAATGCTGTTGTCTATGCATCCGGTTTCAGGGCGTTCTGTTGCGGCATCAAAGCGATATTCCACTGTGCTACCGCATCAGACAGCAGTTTGTCCTGCGTTAAGTCCTGCCAGCCACCTGAAACAGGCTGCCCGAGGAAGCGTAATGCCGCTACCAGCAGGGGTCTGGCATCGCCATCAGGCAGGGAAGGAGCATGATTCTGCTTCGATAACTTATTGCCATCGTGATTAAGCGCCAGAGGCAGGTGCAGCCAGGCCGGCACCGGCCAGCCAAACTGCTGATAAAGTGCAATCTGCCGTACCGTCGGCTCAATCAAATCTGCGCCGCGCACCACTTCGGTAATGCCCTGAAAATGATCGTCGACGACCACCGCCAGGTTGTAGGCAAACAAACCATCACGACGGTGAATAATAAAGTCTTCCTGTGCCAGACGTCTGTCCGCCTCTACGCACCCGCGTAATCGGTCTTCAAACGCAAAGACCGGCGCATGCTGGCGTAAACGCAGCGCGGCATTCTCTGGTCCGCGTTGCCGTTCACGGCAGTAACCATCATAGAAACCGCCAATCTCCTGAATGCGACGTCGGGGACAGGTGCAGAAATAGCTCTGACGATGCTGCTGCAGCCAGGCGAGCGCGTCACGGTAGGCCTCATGACGTTGCGACTGCCACAGCACTTCGCCATCCCACGTCAAACCATAGTGTTCCAGCTGATGCAGGATGCGGCTGGCGGCACCCGGCACTTCCCGCGGCGGATCGATATCTTCAATTCTCACCCGCCAGATGCCGTTTTGCGCGCGCGCGCTCAGGTAACTGCCCAGGGCAGCAATCAGCGAGCCAAAATGAAGTTCACCAGAGGGAGAAGGGGCGAAGCGACCAATGCAGGAGGATGACATAGGATTCAGAAGTGACCACGCAGTGGACAAAAAAGTCATTGTTCCACTGCGCGGTAACAGGATGGACGCGGCATCAGCCGGCCATTTGTTTCTCACGAATTTCTGCTAACGTCTTACAGTCGATGCAGAGATCGGCAGTAGGACGTGCTTCGAGACGGCGGATACCAATCTCAACGCCACAGGAATCGCAATAGCCGAAGTCGTCATCTTCAACTTTCTTCAGCGTCTTCTCGATCTTTTTAATCAGTTTACGTTCGCGATCGCGGTTACGCAGCTCCAGGCTGAACTCCTCTTCCTGCGCGGCACGGTCAACCGGGTCCGGGAAGTTAGCAGCTTCATCCTGCATATGCGATACGGTACGATCGACTTCGTCCCGCAATTGATTACGCCAGGCTTCCAGAATCTTGCGAAAATGGGTCAGCTGCGCGTCGTTCATATACTCTTCGCCAGGCTTAACCTGATAAGGCTCAACGCCAGCGATAGCGAGAATACTCAGGGACGATGTTTTACGGTTTTGACCTTCTTGCATGTTGCTTCTCCTGGATAACACGCACTATACCCTCTGACTGACGTCCCGCAGGGGCGTTGCTGCCGGCCTGCATCTGACGTCTGCGGGGTACATCGATCCCCCATTGGGGAAAAAAACAGGCCGCTATAAATAACAGAAGCAGTCAGGGTTGGCAATTCTTCATGAACACACCTTGACAAGCCTGTGAGGAACAGCGTAATCAGCCCTTAGCTCAGAACATTCTTACCACATAAAATTGCAAAAGATATTACAAGGTTACGTTGATCGGCGATTTAAGAAACATTCCCTCCGCCGATAAGTCTGCCTGATACGCTAAAACCTCTACACCTTCCCGTTGCGCCTGAGCCAGTTGTTCTGCATACGCCGCATCAATGTGGCGTGCCGGGGAAACGTCCTCAATCCCCGAGTGCAAAACGGCAAACAACAAAACGGCCCGATGACCCTCTGCCGCCACTGTCGCCAGCTCGCGCAGGTGTTTCTGTCCTCGAATCGTCACCGCATCCGGAAAATAGCCTTTACCTTCATGTAAAAGGGTTACGGATTTCACCTCAATATAGCAGTTGCGCCGTGCCTCTGCTTTGAGCAGGAAATCAATTCTGCTTTTTTCACTGCCATATTTTACTTCCGCCTGTCGATGCGAATAACCAGCCAGCAATGGCAACCGATCCTGGTCCAGCGCTTCAGCCACCAGCTGATTCGCGCGCAGGGTATTCACGCAGATCCAGTGGCCCTGTTGCGTTTCGGTCAGCTCCCAGCTGTGGGGATATTTGCGCGTCAGGCTGTCGGACGTGGAATACCAGACCCGATCGCCCGGCGTGGCGCAGCCGGTCATGGCACCGGTGTTGGCGCAATGAATCGTCAGCACCTCGCCCTCAGGCGTCTCGACATCGGCCAGGAAACGTTTGTAACGGGCGATCAGGCGGGCGGATTTAAGGGGCGGAGAGAAGTGCATGCGGATCCTGAGACGTTAACGGCCAGCTGGCCAGAGCGCGATAGCGGGTACGACCTCTGGCATAGTCAGAGGCGAACAGTGAAAAGGTGGAGACGCGAAAACGCCAGTGAAAACCGCGTGGCGGTAATGCAACCGGCTGGGTGGCCTGGCGTAACAGCGTGATGTGCGGATGAAACGGCTGTGGGCTTTGATAACAGCCATGCCGGGCGGCCTGGGCCCGCAGCAGGCTGGCGAGCTGTAACAGATCGCGTGGCGCGCGCTGGCAGCCGAGCCAGACCACGCCGGGGCGCGGCCAGTGCCCGGCATCATCCAGGTCGAGATCGAAACCGGGCTGGACGATACGGGAGGCCAGCGTCTGCAGGCGTTGTGAGGTTTCCGGTGCGACCTCACCCAGAAACGCCAGCGTCAGGTGCAGGTTTGCTGCGACCATTGGCTGGCCGACCTCTGCAGGAAAGGTGTCCGCCCGCCAGCGCACCAGCTGTTGCTGCATTTCGTCAGGCAGGCTGATGGCAAAAAATAAGCGTTGTGTCGCCATGGCGCTCTCCGGCAAATATCACGTGCTACAATGCGCGCCATCTTAGCACAGGCAGAAGCGGAGTTTGCTGTGAGCGATTTACCGGTCAGCGCGGTGCTGCCTGACATCCTGGCGGCGCTGCGTGACGCCTCTCAAATCCTGCTGGCCGCCCCTACCGGCGCGGGCAAATCGACCTGGCTGCCGCTGCAGTTGTTGCAGCAGGCGGCGTTGCCGGGACGCATCATTATGCTGGAGCCACGCCGGCTGGCGGCACGTAATGTGGCGCAGCGGCTGGCAGAACAGCTCGGCGAACAGCCGGGAGCCACAGTGGGATTCCGGATGCGTGGCGAAAGCTGCGTCGGGCCAGAAACCCGGCTGGAAGTGGTCACCGAAGGGATGCTCACGCGCATGCTTCAGCACGATCCGATGCTGGAGGGCGTGTCGCTGGTGATTCTCGATGAATTTCACGAGCGCAGCCTGCAGGCCGACCTGGCGCTGGCGCTGCTGCTCGATGTGCAGCAGGGGCTGCGCGACGATCTTAAAATCATGCTGATGTCGGCCACGCTGGATAATGCCCGGCTGGCGGCGCTGCTGCCGGATGCGCCACTGATTATTTCAGAAGGGCGCAGCTATCCGGTTGAACGGCGTTACGCGTCGCTGAATCAGAACGTACGCTTTGAAGAGGCGGTCGCGCGTGAAGTCGCCCAGCTGCTGCGCGACGAAGACGGCTCCCTGCTGCTGTTTCTGCCGGGCGTGGCGGAAATTGAACGCGTGAAACGCGAGCTGGAATCACGCATTAGTGACGATGTGGATCTGACACCGCTCTATGGCGCACTGCCGCTGGCGGCGCAGCGACGGGCGATCCTGCCCGCCGCCGCCGGACGTCGCAAAGTGGTGCTCGCCACCAATATCGCCGAGACCAGCCTGACCATTGAAGGGATTCGTCTGGTAGTCGACAGTGCGCTGGAACGCAGCGCCCTGTTTGACGCCCGCAGCGGCGTAACGCGTCTGCAGACGCAGCGCATCAGCCAGGCATCAATGATCCAGCGCGCAGGTCGCGCCGGGCGACTGATGCCGGGGATCTGTCTGCATCTTCTGCCGCAGGAGCAGGCGTCTCGTGCGGCGGCGCAGAGCGAACCGGAAATGGTTAACAGTGACCTTTCGTCGCTGTGGCTGGACCTGTTGCAGTGGGGCTGTACCGGGCCGCAACAGCTGCAGTGGCTGGATCAGCCGCCCGCCAGAAATCTGATGGCAGCGCAACAACAGCTGACCCGTCTGGGTGCACTGGACAGCAACGGCCTGCTTAACACGCTGGGACGGCGTATGGCAAAGCTGGGTTGCGATCCGCGGCTTGCTGCTATGCTCTGTGCCGCAGGCGATGAGCCGGATGCGGTCGCCAGCGCCGCACTGCTGGTGGCGATTCTGGAAGATCCTCCGCGCAGCGGCAGTGCCAATCTGCGTGATGCGCTGCATCGGCCACAGGCCCAATGGCAGCGGCGGGCGCAGCAGTGGCAGCAGCGGCTTAAAATTCGGGGCGGACGGGTCGATGAAGATCGCTTCGCTGGCCTGCTGGCGGTAGGGTTTGGCGATCGGCTGGCGCGGCGTCGCGACCAGAGCGGTCGCTATCAGCTGGCTAACGGGCTGGGGGCCAGACTCGATGAGCAGGATGGCCTGACGCGCAACGAATGGCTGATTACACCCGCCCTGTTGCAGGGCAGTGCGACGCCGGATGCCCGGATGTTGCTGGCACTGCCGGTCGATATTGAAACGCTATGCCAGCATCAGCCAGCGCTGATTGAGCGTCGGACCGAAGTGGAGTGGGATGAAGAGAAGGGCACGCTGCGTGCGTTCAGACGTGAGCAGATTGGCGCCCTGATCCTGAAGACCCAGCCGATGGCGCGCCCGGAGCCGGACGTGCTTCACGCGGCTATGCTGCGCTGGATCGCCGAAAAAGGTCTGTCGGTATTGGGCTGGACGCCGGATGCCGGGCAGTTGCGCCTGCGCATTCAGTGTGCTGCGCAGTGGCTGCCGGAAGAGAGCTGGCCCGCCATGGATGACGAAAGCCTGCTTGAGAGCCTGCCGCAGTGGCTGTTGCCGCAGATGTCAGCAGTGCGCGATCTGCGCAGCCTGCAGGCGGTGAACCTGACCACGGCGCTCTTACATTTACTCACATGGTCACAACGTCAGCGGCTGGATACTGTGCTGCCAACTCATTACACTGTGCCGACCGGAAGCCGGCTGCCAATCCGCTACGATGCGGATAAGCCGCCCGCGCTGGCAGTCAGGATTCAGGAGATGTTTGGCGAAGCGCAGAATCCCACCGTGGCGGAAGGACGCATCCCGCTGGTGCTCGAGCTGTTATCGCCCGCCCAGCGTCCGTTGCAGATCACCCGCGATCTGGCGGCGTTCTGGCGCGGTGCCTGGCCGGAGGTCAGGAAAGAGATGAAGGGACGCTATCCGAAACACCTCTGGCCAGAGGATCCGGCCACCGCCTTGCCAACAAGGCGAACCAAAAAAATGTCCCCGCAGGGTTGAGTCCGCTGGATCGAATTCAGAGGGTTCTGCCATGCGGCACGCGAGAAAGCAGTTAGAGTAGCGGCGCTGCCGTAAGCACTGCCTGGAGAAGAAAAGTAATGTCTGGGAACGATCGCGAACCAATAGGGCGCAAAGGTAAACCGTTGCCGCCGCGCAGCAGTGCGGGCCGGGGACGACGCAGGGATATCGAACAGGATATCGATCAGGACGATTTTAATGATGACGAGGAGGAAGCGCCGGTGCCACGTAAAGGTAAAGGTGGAAAACCGCCGCGCGGCAAACGCCGTTGGCTGGGATGGTTAATTAAACTGTTCCTGGTGTTTGTGGTGGTAATGGTCGCATGGGGCATCTACCTCGACTCGGAAATTCGCAGCCGGATTGACGGTAAGGTGTGGCAACTGCCTGCCACCGTCTATGGCCGCATGGTCAGCCTGGAACCGGGCATGGCCTACAACAAAAGTGAAATGGTGGCGCTGCTGGAAGGGACTCAGTATCGCGAAGTCTCCCGTATCACCCGCCCTGGCGAGTTTTCGGTGAAGGGCAACACCATTGATCTGCTGCGTCGCCCGTTTGATTTCCCCGACAGTAAAGAGGGGCAAATCCACGCGCGCATGAGCTTTACCAAAGATGAGCTGAGCGAGATTAAAAACCTCGAAACCGGCCGTGATTTTGGCTTTTTCCGCCTCGATCCGCGTCTGATCACCATGCTGCAGTCACCCAATGGTGAACAGCGACTCTTCGTGCCGCGCACCGGTTTCCCTGATTTGCTGGTCGATACGCTGATCGCCACTGAAGATCGCCATTTCTATGAGCATGATGGCATCAGTCCGTACTCCATTGGTCGCGCCTTCCTGGCGAACATCACGGCCGGGAAAGCGGTGCAGGGTGGCAGTACGCTGACGCAGCAGCTGGTTAAGAACCTGTTCCTGACCAATGAGCGTTCGCTGTGGCGTAAAGCGCGTGAAGCCTATATGGCGGTGATCATGGATGCGCGCTACAGCAAAGATCGCATCCTGGAGCTCTACCTGAATGAGGTCTATCTCGGTCAGGCGGGCAGCGATCAGATTCGCGGCTTCCCGCTGGCGAGCCTCTACTACTTTGGCCGTCCGGTTGATGAGCTGAGTCTGGATCAGCAGGCGATGCTGGTTGGCATGGTGAAAGGGGCGTCGCTCTATAACCCGTGGCGTAACCCGAAACTGGCGCTGGAACGCCGCAACCTGGTGCTGCGCCTGTTGCAGCAGCAGAAAGTGATCGACCAGGAGCTGTACGACATGCTGTCGGCGCGTCCATTGGGCGTGCAGCCAAAGGGCGGTGTGATCACGCCACAGCCTGCCTTTATGCAGATGGTGCGTAACGAGCTTCAGGCGAAACTGGGCGACAAGATTAAAGATCTCTCCGGCGTGAAGATCTTTACCACGCTGGATCCGGTCTCGCAGGATGCGGCCGAAAAAGCGGTGGTTGACGGCATTCCGACGCTGAAAAAACAGCGTGGTCTGAAGGATCTGGAAACCGCAATGGTGGTGGTTGACCGCTTCAGCGGCGAAGTCCGTGCTATGGTCGGCGGTGCCGATCCGCAGTATGCCGGTTATAACCGTGCGTTGCAGGCGCGTCGCTCTATTGGTTCCCTGGCGAAACCGGCGACCTACCTCACCGCGCTGAGCCAGCCAAACAGCTATCGCCTGAACAGCTGGATCGCCGATGAGCCGATTGCGCTGAAGCAGCCAAATGGCACCATCTGGAAACCGATGAACGACGACCGTCGCTTCAGCGGCAAAGTGATGCTGGTGGACGCGCTGACCAACTCCATGAACGTGCCGACGGTTAACCTCGGTATGACGCTGGGGCTGGATGCGGTAGTCGATACCTGGAACAAGCTGGGCGTGCCGAAAGAGCAGCTGCATCCGGTTCCGGCGATGCTGCTGGGTGCTTTAAACCTGACGCCGGTTGAAGTGGCACAGGCGTTCCAGTCGATCGCCAGCGGCGGCAATCGCGCGTCGCTGTCAGCGGTGCGTTCGGTGATTGCAGAAGATGGCAGCGTGCTCTATCAGAGCTATCCGCAGGCGCAGCGTGTGGAACCGGCGCAGGCCGCTTATCTGACGCTCTACACCATGCAACAGGTCGCTGACCACGGTACCGCCCGTGCGCTGGGCGCGCGTTTCCCGAATGCGCATCTGGCGGGCAAAACCGGTACTACCAACGATCTGGTGGACAGCTGGTTTGCCGGTATTGATGGCAAAGAAGTGGCGATCACCTGGGTAGGACGTGATAACAACCAGCCGACCAAACTCTACGGTGCCAGCGGTGCGATGCAGCTCTATCGTCGCTACCTCGACAATCAGGCACCCATGCCGCTGCAGCTGACGCCGCCGGAAGATGTATCACTGATGAATGTGGATTCGGCCGGTAACTTCGTCTGTGGCACGGGCAGCAGCACCTGGCGTTCTCTGCCGGTGTGGGCGCTGGATCCGAATGCGCTGTGTCAGCAACAGCAGCAGCAGGTTCAGCAGCAGCAACAGCTGTTTGACCAGCAACAGCAGCAACAGCCGCAACAGCAACCGGCCCAGCAACCGCAGGAGCAGGAGCAGAAAGACAGCGACGGCGTAGCAGGTTGGATAAAAGATATGTTTGGCAAATAAATCAGTCAGACAGGTTAAAAAGGGCGCTTCGGCGCCCTTTTTTTGTTTTTGATCAATACGGGTAAACGGCTCTGCAAACGGCGTCACTGCTGGGATTTCTGCTTGCAGTCGTCGCTGAAGTTCGCATATTATCTAATCCGTTATAATAATCATTATCGTTTCGATTCGCTCGCCTGAGCCTATTTTAAGAGACACCTTTTTATGAATGCGCGAACGACTTTTGCAGACAACACCAAAAAAACATTTTCCCGGCCGCTTCTGGGCGTCATGATTTCACTGAGCCTGAGCTCCTCGCTTTATGCTGCGCAGACGGAGACCATGGTGGTCTCGGCGGATGGCGGCAGCGGCGTCGAGGCGGAAAGCGCCTGGGGGCCGGCACCGACCGTGGCGGCGAAGCGCAGCGCCACGGGCACCAAAACTGACACACCGATTGAAAAAAATCCGCAGTCTGTTTCCGTGGTTACCCGCGAAGAGATGGAGATGCGCAACGTGACCAGCGTGAAAGGGGCGTTTAACTATACGCCTGGCGTGCTGACCGGTAACCGTGGCAGCTCAGATGTGATTGATGCGTTATCCATTCGCGGCTTCAGCGAAACCAATACCAATCAGTATCTGGATGGCCTGAAGCTGCAGGGAGATAATTACTCTGAGTTTGCCATCGACCCCTATTTCCTGGAGCGCGCCGAACTGCTGCGTGGTCCGGTGTCGGTGCTCTATGGCAAAAGCAATCCGGGCGGTGTGGTCTCGCTGGTGAGCAAGCGTCCAACCCAGGAAACGCTGCGCGAAGTACAGTTCCAGATGGGCAACGACAACCTTTTTTCGACCGGCTTTGATTTTGGCGGCGCGCTGGATGATAACGGCGTCTACAGCTATCGCCTGACCGGTCAGGCGCGCAGTCAGGATGCGCAGCAGTCGATGAACAAAGAGAAGCGCTACACTATCGCTCCGTCATTCAGCTGGCGTCCCGACGATCGCACCCGCATTGATCTGCTGACCTATTTCCAGAACGAGCCAGAAACTGGTTATTACGGCTGGCTGCCGCGTCAGGGCACTGTGGTGCCGATCACCCGTGCCGATGGCAGCCAGTACAAACTGCCGACCGACTTCGACGAAGGCGAGCAGAGCAATAAGATTTCACGCACTACCAAAATGGTGGGCTATAACGCCGAGCACAGCCTTAACGACACCTGGACGCTGCGCCAGAACCTGCGTTACGCCGACCTGCGCACCGATTACCGCAGTATTTATGGCAATGGTTTCCTGCCGGAGACTCAGCAAATCACGCGCGGTTCGGCAGTTTCAGAAGAGACGCTCAACCAGTTGGCGGTCGATACCCAGGCGCAGGCGAAATTCGCCACCGGCCAGGTTGATCATACGCTGCTGTTGGGCGTGGACTTCCAGCGTACCCGCAATGATATCGACGCACAGTTTGGCACTGCTTCCAGCCTGAATGCAGTTAATCCGCAATATGGCGATAACGGCGTAACGCCATTTGCCGATCCTTATCAGCATCTGAATAAGCAGCGTCAGACCGGCCTCTATGCACAGGATCAGATGGAATGGAACCGCTGGGTGCTGACACTGGGTGGCCGCTACGACTACGCCATGACCTCGGTTTACGATCGGGTGGCGAATAGCGTTGATCGCCAGAACGATCAGGCCTTTACCTGGCGTGGGGGTCTGAACTATGTGTTTGATAACGGAATCGCGCCTTACTTCAGCTACAGTGAAGCCTTTATTCCGAATGCGGGTTCAACCTATGAGGGTCAGGCATTTGATCCGTCACGCGCTAAGCAGTATGAAGCGGGCGTGAAATATGTACCGAAAGATCGTCCGGTGGTGCTCACCGCAGCGCTTTACCAGCTGACCAAAACCAAAAATCTGACTGCCGATCCCGATCCAGACAGAGCTTTTTTCAGCGTTCAGAGCGGTGAAATCCGGTCACGGGGCGTAGAGCTGGAAGCTAAAGCGGCGCTCAATGCCAACGTTAACCTGACGGCCTCCTACACCTACACCGATGCGGAATATACTGAAGACACGTCGCTTAAAGGCAAAACGCCGGTGCAGGTGCCGAAACATATGGCCTCACTGTGGAGCGACTACACCTTCCACGAGACAGCTTTGTCAGGGGTGACGATCGGCGCTGGGATCCGTTACGTGGGTGAAAGCCAGGGGCTGTATGCTGAAACCCCAACTAATACCTCTGCTGGACTCTCGAACCAGAACTTTAAGGTAGCCGGTTACACCACGGTGGATGCGGCGCTGAAGTATGATCTGGGTCGTTTCGGTCTGCCAGGCTCGACAGTGGGTGTTAACGTTAACAATCTGTTCAACCGCGAGTATGTCGCCAGCTGCTACCGTGAATACGCCTGCTACTGGGGTGCGGAACGCCAGATTGTCGGCACCGCGACCTTCAGATTCTGATTTAACCGGGCGCTTAGGCGCCCGTTCACAGGGATAACCATGCCGCATCCGCACGCAGAAGAGGCAACCTTCAGGCTGGAGAATGCCAGTTTCGAAGTGCCCGGCCGCACTCTCCTCCAGCCCCTGTCGCTGACTTTTCCACCGGGTAAAATGACCGCGCTGATTGGCCACAATGGCTCGGGCAAATCGACGCTGTTGAAAATGCTGGGTCGCCATCATGCGGCCAGCAGTGGAGAGGTTTTGCTGAATCAGCAGCCCGTCGGGCGCTGGAACAGTAAAGCCTTTGCCCGCGAGGTGGCCTATCTGCCGCAGCAGTTACCGGCCGCCGAAGGGATGACGGTGCGTGAGCTGGTAGCGATTGGCCGCTATCCCTGGCACGGGGCGCTGGGGCGCTTTGTTCAGGAGGATCGCGATAGGGTAGAGGATGCGATTGCGCAGGTCGGGCTAAAGCCCTTTGCCGGTCGGCTGGTGGACAGTCTGTCAGGCGGTGAGCGTCAGCGCGCCTGGCTGGCGATGATGGTGGCGCAGAACAGCCGCTGTCTGCTGCTGGATGAACCGACCTCGGCGCTGGATATTGCCCATCAGGTGGAGGTGCTGGCGCTGATAAAAGACCTGAGCCAGCAGCGCGGCCTGACCGTGATTGCGGTGCTGCACGATATCAACATGGCGGCACGCTACTGCGATCATCTGGTGGCGCTGCGTCAGGGTGCGATGATTGCCGGAGGTGACGCCGGAGCAATTATGCAGCCTGAGGTACTGGGTGCAATTTATGGCATTCCAATGGGCATTTTACCGCACCCGCAGGGCGGCGCGCCGGTCAGTTTTGTCTGTTAAGGAAAGGATGATGCCCGATCTTTATCGCCGCCGACTGTTGCTGGCGCTGGCGGCCTCGCCACTGTTCTGTGCGCTTCCTCTGCGTGCTGCCACGCCGGATCCGGGTCGGATTATTGCACTGGAGTGGTTACCCACCGAACTGCTGATTGCGTTGGGCGTTACGCCCTGGGGCGTGGCCGATCTGCACAACTACAACATCTGGGTAGGTGAGCCGAAGCTGCCTGCGGACGTGATCGACGTCGGCCTGCGCACCGAACCCAATCTTGAGCTGATGGCGCAAATGCAGCCGTCGCTGATCCTCTGCTCCAACGGCTACGGCCCGCCCAAAGAGAAACTGACGCGCATCGCGCCCATCATGGGCTTTGATCTTCACAGCGGCGACGGAAAACCCTTCACCGCCGCGCGCGCATCGCTGCGTCAGCTGGCGGCGCGCCTGGGATTAAGTGAGCGCGCGGAGCAGCATCTGCGCGAGGTCGATGATCGGCTGGCAGCGGCGCGTGAGCGGCTGGCACCCTATGCCGGACGCACGCTTCTGCTGATGTCGCTGCTCGACAGTCGTCACGCCATTACCTTCGGTAAAAACAGCCTGTTCCTGGAAGTGATGACGCTGCTGGGCCTGAAAAATGGCTGGCAGGGCGAAACCAACTTCTGGGGCAGCGCAGTGATCGGCATCGAACAGCTGGCGCAGGCCGGGGAGGTAGATGTTATCTGTTTCGATCATGACAATGACGTGGAGATGCAGCAGCTGATGCGCAGTCCGCTGTGGCAGGCCATGCCGTTTCTCCGCACTGGACGCTTTCAGCGCGTCCCGGCGGTCTGGTATTACGGTGCAACGCTCTCGGCGCTGCACTTTGTTCGCGTGCTGGAACGCGCGCTGGAGACGCACTGATGCGCCATGCTCTGTTTCCCGCAGGCCTCCTCAGCCTGCTGTTTCTGCTCTCACTCAGCCTGACGCTGGTTAATCTGCACCAGGCACTGCCACAGGCTGAATGGTGGCAGGCATTCTGGTCACCAGCCGTCGATAGTCTGCCGCAGATGGTGTTTCACTACAGCCTGCTGCCGCGCACGGCGCTGGCGCTGCTGGTGGGTGCCGGACTGGGTCTTGCCGGTCTGCTGTTTCAGCAGATCCTGCGCAACCCACTGGCGGAGCCGACCACGCTGGGTGTCTCTTCCGGCGCGCAGCTGGGGATTACCGTGGCAACGCTGTGGCATCTGCCCGGCGGGGCCATGACCCAGCAGTTTGCCGCGCTTAGCGGTGCGCTGCTGGTGGGCGCGCTGGTGTTTGGTGTGGCCTGGGGCAAACGTCTGTCGCCGGTGACGCTGATTCTGGCCGGGCTGGTGCTGAGCCTGTACAGCGGCGCGGTGAATCAAATCTTCGCTATCTTCAATCACGATCAGCTGCAGAACATGTTTCTGTGGAGCACCGGCGCGCTGAATCAGATGAGCTGGGAAAACGTACAGCAACTCTGGCCGCGTCTGCTGCTGGCGTTTGTGCTGACACTGGCGCTGCTGCGTCCGCTGACGCTGATGGGGCTGGATGATGGTGTCGCGAAAAACCTGGGTCTGGCGCTCTCTGTGGCGCGTATTGGTGGCCTTGGACTGGCGATTCTGCTCAGCGCACAGCTGGTGAATATCGCCGGTATCATCGGCTTTATCGGGCTGTTTGCGCCGCTGCTGGCAAAGCTGCTGGGTGGACGACGACTCCTCAGCAGGATGCTGCTGGCACCGTTTACCGGCGCGCTGCTGCTGTGGCTGGCGGACAGTTGCGTCTTATGGCTCAGCACGCACTGGCGCGATATTCCGACCGGCACAGCCACGGCCCTGCTTGGCGTACCGATTCTGCTGTGGCTGCTGCCGCGACTGCGCACCGGTTCGGTGCCGCCCGCGCTGAATCAGGGTGACCATGTGCCCGCCGAACGACAGAACCTGCTGCGCTGGGCGCTGATCGGTCTCGCTGTTCTGGCGCTGCTGGGGTGGGGAGCTCTCGCGTTTGGACGTGATGCGCAGGGTTGGATCTGGTCAGCGGGCGAGATGCTGCAATCACTGCTGCCGTGGCGCGCGCCGCGCGTGCTGGCGGCGCTGGTAACCGGTCTGATGCTGGGCGTGGCGGGGAGTCTGATTCAGCGGCTGACCGGCAATCCCATGGCCAGCCCGGAAGTGCTGGGCATCAGTTCCGGAGCTGCCTGCGGCATAGTGGTCATGATGTTCTTTGTGCCAGGCGATGCGATGGCCTGGCTGCTGCCCGCCGGTGCTGTGGGTGCCGCACTGACGCTGCTGGTGATTATAACGGTAGCCAGCCGTGGCGGCTTCTCGCCGGCGCGGATGCTGCTGGCGGGTATGGCGCTTAACAGCGCCTTTGTCACCCTGCTGATGCTGCTGCTGGCCAGCGGCGATCCGCGTATGGGCGGGCTGCTGAGCTGGATCTCCGGCTCGACCTATAACATCAGCGGCAGTCAGGCGATTCTGAGTGCCCTCTGTGCGCTGGTGCTGGTCTCACTGGCCCCGCTGGCCAGTCGCTGGCTGACGCTGCTGCCGCTGGGAAGTGCGACTGCACGCTCGGCGGGCATGGCGTTGACGCCCGCGCGGCTGAGTCTGCTGCTGCTGGCCGCCGCGCTGACCGCCAGCGCGACGCTGACTATCGGTCCGCTGAGTTTTGTCGGACTGATGGCACCGCATATGGCGCGGATGCTGGGGTTCCGGCGGGCCTTGCCGCAACTGCTGCTGTCGGGATTGCTGGGCGGGGGATTGATGATACTGGCTGACTGGTGCGGGCGAATGCTGGCATTCCCGGATCAAATCCCAGCCGGGCTGATGGCGACCTTTTTAGGTGCGCCTTACTTTATCTGGCTGCTGCGGCGTTCAGGTTAAAAAAAGACCAGCGCAAACCGGTCTGAGATTACTAACAAAGTCTGGCCCGATTGGCTGTGAGACTGAGCCTGCGAAGGGAACACGGTCAGATCGGAAAGACGCTAAGGCCAGTCCCTGACACGCTCGGCCCGCGCGATTACGCACCTCATCCCTGAGGTGCGCCCGTAAACCGGCCAACGCGTTGCGTTGTTCAAAAACGCCTGGCGTTTTTGTCCCAGGCGCGGGACGCTTTCCTCCTCTGCCCGTGTTCCCTGCGCGTTGAGTTTTATGTTGCTGTGAGATCCTGGACCGGGTGCTGCTGCCGGTCTTTGCCTCTAACGCTGCCGCAATTACAGCTTCGCGAAACAACGACGCGCGGCGTCGACAGTGCGCTGAATATCCTCTTCGCTGTGCGCCAGCGACATAAAGCCTGCCTCATAAGCTGATGGCGCAAAGTAAACACCTTCCTCCAGCATCAGATGGAAGAAGGTTTTAAAGCGCTCTACATCGCAGCGGGTCACATCGGCATAACAGGTCACGCTATCAGCCTCGGTGAAGAACAGGCCGAACATCCCGCCCACATGATTAATCACCAGCGGGATATTTTGCTGTTGGGCTGCTTCGCGCAGACCCTCAGCCAGCTGGCGGGTCAGGGCATCCAGTTTGTCGTGCGTGCCAGGCTGCGCGATCTGTGTCAGGCAGGCAAAACCGGCGGCCATGGCAATGGGGTTACCGGAAAGCGTACCCGCCTGATAAACCGGACCGGTCGGGGCCAGCGCAGCCATCACGTCGCGACGGCCACCAAATGCGCCAACCGGCATCCCGCCACCGATAATCTTTCCGAGACAGGTCAGGTCAGGACGCACATTGTAGTGAGCCTGCGCGCCGCCCAGCGCCACGCGGAAACCGGTCATCACTTCATCAATAATCAGCAGTGCGCCGAACTCATCGCAGAGCGCACGCAGGCCTGGCAGGAACGCCGGCTGCGGCGGAATGCAGTTCATGTTGCCGGCGACCGGCTCAACGATGATGGCCGCGATGGCGTCAGGATATTGCTCAAAGGCGCTGCGCACCGAGTCGAGGTCGTTAAAGGTGCAGGTCAGGGTGTGTTTAGCGAAATCAGCCGGTACGCCCGGCGAGTTTGGCTGACCCAGCGTTAAGGCACCGGAACCCGCTTTCACCAGCAGATGATCGGCGTGACCGTGATAGCAGCCTTCAAACTTGATAATTTTATCGCGGCCCGTAAAGCCACGCGCCAGACGAATCGCGCTCATGGTTGCTTCGGTGCCGGAGTTGACCATCCGCACCATCTCCATAGACGTCACCAGCTCACACACCAGTTGCGCCATGGTCACTTCCATTTCGGTCGGTGCGCCAAAGCTCAGGCCGCGCTGGGCCGCTTCGATCACGGCATTACGGATCGCCGCGTTGTTATGACCCAGCACCATCGGACCCCATGAGCCAACATAGTCGATATAGACTTTTCCATCGGCGTCATAGAGATACGCGCCATCAGCATGTTCAATAAACAGCGGAACGCCGCCCACGCCGGTAAATGCGCGTACTGGCGAGTTTACCCCGCCCGGGATCAGGCGTTGTGCCTCGGCAAACAGTTGTTCGGACTTACTCATTTTCGGCTCCAGCGGTTCATAAAAATATTGCACCATTCTACGGAAGAGGGGCAGCAGACGAAAGGCGGATTCACCCGCGGCGCCCTTAACAGAGGTGAAAGCGGCACAGAGTGCGAAGGGCAGAGCTTGATTGCGCTGAGGTGCTGGCTGATAATAGCGTTATTAAGGTCGTTTTCTGACCTGGGCGTTTACCGGAGTAAAACATGAGTGATGAAGTAGTAGCACTGCCGTTGCAGTTTACCGACGCCGCAGCCACCAAGGTGAAGAACCTGATTGCCGACGAAGAGAACCCGGCGCTGAAACTTCGCGTCTATATCACCGGTGGCGGTTGCAGTGGTTTCCAGTACGGCTTCACCTTTGATGATCAACTGAATGATGGCGACATGACGATCGAAAAGCAGGGCGTCTCGCTGGTGGTTGACCCGATGAGCCTGCAATATCTGGTGGGCGGTTCGGTGGATTACACCGAAGGTCTGGAAGGCTCACGCTTTATCGTGACCAATCCAAATGCCAAAACCACCTGTGGCTGTGGCTCTTCCTTTAGTATCTGATGATGAAGGCCGTCATCGCGACGGCCTCGTTTACCACTCGATTGTGACCAGCCGGTTACTCTGTTTCACACTTCCCTGCGACTGAATCTGACTATGGGTTACGCGTGGCTGCGCGCTTGCCTGTCTGCCGCAGTTGATCTGTGGCGCGGGCTGACCGTTAGCCGTGTTGATTTCACAGCGTGAATAGATGACAAGTCTGGCGCCAATAGAGCCATTTATCGATCCTGCAAAGGCAGAACCGGCGATCGACAGCCCTATGGCCAGCAGCAGTGCTCTGGTCATATAAGGTTCCTGGTGTTTTAAAAAAGCGCCGGGGCGCTAAAAGGACGGCGAGCATACGTGGCGCGTTCGTCTCTGGTATTGATCAACGGCAAAAATCGCAGTGACTTTAATTAATTCGCCGATTTATTCATCGGGATGCAGAGCCGCGCAGAGTTGCTGCGCGGCCAGCAGCAGTCGCGGGCCTGGCCGGCTAAGCCAGTCCTCGTTGATGGCAATCACCGGTACATCCAGCTGCGGTCGCCAGAACACACGGATGTTTTCCGCCTGCTGCGCACTGCCACCCGTCACAACGGCCTGAGGATGGCGCATCAGTACCTGCTCACGGCTGACCTGTGGCCAGCTGACACGACTGTCGGCAAAAATATTCCTGCCACCACATAATGTAATTATCTCATTCTGCAGCGTGGCTCTGGCGGCGGTAAAGAGTGGCTGCTGTCCAAACTGCAAAAAGAGCGGAACCGCAGTCAGGTGAGTATAGCGCTGACGCAATGCGGCTTCCTGCTGCCGTAACGCCTGGGCAGCTCTGCTTGCCTGTTCCGGGCTGGGGCTCCAGCGGCCCAGATCGGCCAGCGCTGTGAACATGTCATCCAGCGTCTGCGGATCAATCCATTTAACCGGTACGCCGAGCTGCTGCAACTGGTCAATCTGTCGCTGCGGATTACCGCCTCGCCAGGCTAAGACCAGATCCGGTTTGAGCTGCAGAATGCGTTCGGCCTTGATGCCCTGCCAGTTGGCAACCTGTTCAATCTGTTTCGCCTGCGGCGGATAGTCAGACCATGCACTGACCGCAATCGGCGTAATCCCGGCAGCAAAGGCGAGTTCGGTAAGGTGGGGAGCGAGGGTGATAACACGGGGCGGGGAGGCAAGCAGGCTGCCGCTCAACAGCAGCAGCCAGCAGAAAAGCAGCGTTTTAGCCACGCGCCAGATGCGCCAGCAGGTTCTCCACCAACAGCGAAGATTGCTTTGCCGCTACGCTTAAGAACTCATCAAAGCTGAGGTGAGATTCCTTATCGGCCACGTCGGAAATCGCACGGACCACCACAAACGGTACCTGGAACTGATGACAGACGTGACCGATAGCGGTTGCTTCCATCTCAACGGCAATCGCCTGCGGGAACAGGTTGCGAATGCGTGCCAGCGGTTCGGCACCATTGATAAAGGCATCACCGCTCACCACCAGACCGCGTACGGCATTCAGGTCCAGTTGCTTAATGCAGGCTTCCGCCGCAGCAATCAGCTTGCTGTCTGCCACAAATGCGGCCGGACAACCCGCCATCTGACCCGGCTCGTAACCAAATGCGGTGACATCCGCATCGTGATAACGCACTTCGTCTGACACCACGATATCGCCGACGCTGAGCGACGGCGATAAACCGCCCGCCGAACCGGTGTTGATCACCACATCGGGTTTGCAGAGCTGCAGCAGCAGCGTGGTGCCCAGCGCCGCAGAGGTTTTACCAATGCCCGATTTCAGCAGTGCCACCTCAACGCCCTGCAGGGTGCCGGTATAGATTTCACAACCCGCCAGCGACAGCGTTTGACGGTTTTCAATTTTGTCGCGCAGCAGTGTGACTTCCTGCTCCATCGCGCCAATAATGCCTGCTTTCATAGTGAGTTCCGTTAATGTAAAGAATCAAAATTTAGGGCATAGTCTACCATGGCATTCAGGGGATTAATTCACGAAAAAGTCAGGGGTAATTCATGTCGGCGATCAATTTCAGGAAGAAGATCAGCTTCTCGCGCCCTTATACCAGTCGAAAAGATCCGGAAGGCGAATATTATATTACCCGCCATTTTGAGAGCGACCGTGGACGGATTATCAACTCCGCCGCCATCCGGCGACTGCAACAGAAAACGCAGGTTTTTCCGCTGGAGCGCAATGCCGCTGTCCGTTCCCGACTGACACACTCGCTGGAGGTGCAGCAGACCGGACGCTACATCACCAAAGAGATCCTGCAAACCCTGAAGATGCAGGGCGGGCTGGCGCAGTATGGTCTGGATGAGCTTGAAGGCGCATTTGAAAGCCTGATCGAAATGGCGTGTCTGCTGCATGACGTGGGCAATCCGCCGTTTGGTCATTTTGGCGAGGCAGCTATTAACGACTGGTTTGAAGAGAACCTCGCTGCCGAGCTGGTCGATCCGCTGGTGGCGGGCGTTGAAGGGGATGCGCAGCGTAAAGCCTTTGATGAGCTGAACGCCATGATACGCCAGGATCTCTGCCATTTTGAGGGCAACGCGCAGGCTATCCGTATGGTGCATACGCTGCTGCAACTCAATCTCAGTTATTCTCAGGTCGCCTGTATCCTCAAATATACTGCTCCTGCCTGGTGGCAGGGTGAAAAGCCCGCCGAATTTAGCGTGTTAATGAAGAAACCCGGTTTTTATCTCTCTGAGCAGGATTATATTGCCGACCTGCGTGCTGCCACCAATATGGAAGAACACCACCGATTTCCGCTCACCTATATAATGGAAGCCGCAGATGATATCTCCTATTGTATTGCCGATTTGGACGACGCTGTAGAAAAAGATATTTTTAATGTTGAGAGTTTGTTTGAATTTCTCAGTAAAGCCTGGGGGCCGGTGAAAAATAATGACGCCTTTAGCCGGACTATTGGCGAAGCCTGGCGGGAAGCCTGCAGTAAAAAACGCCGCAGCCGCAGCGATCAATTTTTTATGTCATTACGCGTACATGTTCAGAGCGTGCTGGTCAGTTACGCGGTGAAACGTTTTGTTGATAATCTGCCTGCAATATTCGAGGGAAGTTTTAACCATGCACTGCTGGAAGATGAGGGTGAAGAAGGGCGTTTACTGCAACTGTTTAAGACCGTTGCGCGCCAGCAGGTGTTTAATCACTCCGAAGTTGAGCAGCTGGAACTGCAGGGTTACCGCGTGATTAAAGGGCTGCTGGAGATCTATCAGCCGCTGATGCGCCTTAATTATGAAGCCTTTACCACGCTGATGAATGAAGACTTCCTGCGCCAGCACCCGATTGAAACGCGGCTTTTCCATAAGCTCTCCGGGAAACACCGTAAAGCCTATTTGCACAAGATGCGTAATCTGGTTGTGGAGCATAAATATCAGCGGCTGTTGTGGGAGCGTTATTATCGCTTCCGGCTTATTCAGGATTATATTAGCGGTATGACCGATCTCTATGCCTGGGATGAGTACCGGCGGCTGATGGCAGTAGAATAAGCCGCCGATTGTAAAGAGCGCGAATAAATTTTTACCTTTGGCTTAAACTTTTAAAGGAACTTCGCGCTAAAACATTTATCTCACCTTTCGACCACAGCAATGGTCTGAACAGTAATCTTATTGAGAAACGAAAAATGAAAAAAAAGACTTTAGTGTTAAGTGCGCTGGCATTGAGCCTGAGCATGGCGCTCGCCCCTGTTACTGTTTCTGCTGCGCAAACGGCCTCTTCCGAAAGCCAGCAACTGCCAAGCCTGGCTCCCATGCTGGAAAAAGTGATGCCGTCTGTGGTCAGTATCAGCGTTGAGGGCACTACCACAGTAAAAACGCCACGCATGCCACAGCAGTTTCAGCAATTTTTTGGCGACAATTCGCCGTTCTGTCAGGACGGTTCACCGTTCCAGGGTTCACCCCTGTGCCAGAACGGTGACGGTGCAGGCGGTAACGGTAGCGGACTTGCCCCTGATACCCAGCAGGAAAAATTCCGTGCGCTGGGATCGGGCGTGATCATCAATGCCGAAAAAGGCTATGTGGTGACCAATAACCACGTCGTAAATAATGCCACCAAAATTCAGGTGCAGCTCAGCGACGGCCGTCGCTATGATGCAAAAGTCATCGGTAAAGATCCCAGCTCTGACATTGCACTGGTTCAGCTACAGGAAGCCAAAAATCTGACCGCCGTGAAAATTGCTGACTCCGACAATCTGCGCGTCGGTGACTACACCGTGGCAATCGGTAACCCGTATGGACTGGGTGAAACCGTGACCTCCGGTATCGTTTCGGCACTGGGACGCAGCGGCCTGAATGTAGAAAATTACGAAAACTTTATCCAGACGGATGCGGCGATTAACCGGGGCAACTCCGGTGGTGCGCTGGTTAACCTCAACGGTGAACTGATTGGGATTAACACCGCTATTCTGGCACCGGATGGCGGCAATATCGGTATCGGCTTTGCAATTCCGAGCAACATGGTGAAAAACCTGACGGCGCAGATGGTTGAGTTTGGACAGGTGAAACGCGGCGAGCTGGGTGTGCAGGGCACGGAACTGAACTCCGAACTGGCAAAAGCGATGAAAGTCGACGCACAGCGTGGTGCGTTTGTCAGCCAGGTACTGCCAGACTCTGCAGCTGCGAAAGCGGGCATCAAAGCGGGTGACGTGATTGTCTCCATGAATGGCAAACCGCTGAGCAGCTTTGCTTCACTGCGTGCAGAAGTCGGTTCACTGCCGGTTGGCACCACCCTGAAACTGGGCCTGCTGCGTGACGGCAAACCGGTCGATGTTTCTGTTCAGTTGCAGCAGAGCAGCCAGGCGAAAGTGCAGTCCGCCACCATCTACAACGGCATTGAAGGGGCTGACCTCAGCAATGTTGAAACCGGCGATAAAGGCGTTCGCGTTGATAATGTGAAAGCCGGCAGTGCCGCAGCGCGTATCGGCCTGAAGAAGGGTGATGTGATTCAGGGCGTTAACCAGCAGCCAGTAACCAACCTCGGCGAGCTGCGCAAAGTTCTCGATACCAAACCAGCTGTTCTGGCACTGAATGTGAAGCGCGGCGACAGCAGTATCTACCTGCTGATGCAGTAACGGAACGACCACTGATGAAGAGGCGGACCAGGGTCCGCCTTTTTTATGCCCGGCATTTGCCCTGGCAGAGTGTGATGCTCACCGCAAATTCGGCAAATGACCGCCTGGCTCTGTGCAAATGCACAATGTTCTGCCTGCTTTCCATGCGTATTCTGTTTCTCCCCCTCTTTTTCAGGAGTAATGGATGGCTACCTATCACCTTGATGCCCGGCTGGCACAGGATATCGTGGCACGCACCATGAAAATTATTGACAGCAATGTCAATGTGATGGATGCGCGGGGCCGCATTATCGGCAGCGGTGACCGGGAACGCATTGGGGAGTTGCACGAAGGTGCGCTACTGGTGCTTTCGCAGGGCCGCGTAGTCGACATCGATGAAGCCGTGGCTAAACACCTTCATGGCGTACGGCCCGGCATTAACCTGCCGCTGCGCATTGATGGTGACATTGTCGGGGTGATTGGCCTGACCGGCGAGCCGCTGGCATTGCGGCATTATGGCGAGCTGGTCTGCATGACCGCAGAGATGATGCTGGAGCAGGCACGGCTTCTGCATATGCTGGCACAGGACAGCCGTCTGCGTGAAGAGCTGGTGCTGAATCTCATCCGCAGCGATACCCTGTCGCCACAGCTGACCGAATGGGCTCAGCGGCTTGGCATCGATCTCAATCAACCGCGTGTGGTGGCCGTTCTGGAGGTGGATAGCGGTCAGCTTGGCGTCGACAGCGCGATGTCAGAGCTACAGCAGTTGCAAACGCTGCTGACCACACCGGAGCGCGATAATCTGATCGCTATTGTGTCACTGACCGAAATGGTGGTGCTGAAACCGGCCCTGAACGGGCATGGACGTTACGATCAGGATGATCATCGCCGCCGCGTCGAGCAGCTGCTGCAGCGGATGAAAGAGAGTGGTCATCTTCGGATGCGTATCGCGCTGGGTAACTTCTTTACCGGGCCGGGCAGCATTGCACGTTCTTATCGGACGGCGCGCACCACCATGATGGTGGGCAAGCAGCGTATGCCTGAAGTACGCAGCTATTTTTATCAGGATCTGGTGCTGCCGGTGCTGCTCGACAGCCTGCGCGGCGGCTGGCAGGCCAATGAGCTGGCCCGGCCGCTGGCGAAGCTCAAGAGCATGGATAACAACGGTTTGCTGCGCCGCACGTTAATCGCCTGGTTCACCCATAACGTCCAGCCGAGCGCTACCGCACGTGCGCTGTTCATTCATCGTAATACGCTGGAGTACCGCCTGAACCGGATTTCTGAGCTGACCGGACTGAATCTGGGTCATTTTGACGACAGGCTACTGCTCTATGTGGCTTTGCAACTGGATGAGCAGGGGTAGGGAGAAGATTTGCGGCATAAAAAAGGCCAGCAAAGCTGGCCTCTCTTGTCAGACAGGACATTAACGGCTGTTACGGGTTAATTTTTCGAGGTCCGATTCAATTTCTGAGATCTTGTGGGCGACCACGCTTTCCAGATGACGCAGGTCATCCAGAATTTTGCGTTTCAGATCCACTTCAACCTGATCGCGCTGGCAAATCTGGTCCAGTTCATCGATGACATAACGCAGATTCGGGCTGATTTCCTGAACTTCTTTGTAGCCCTGAGTCGCGTGATCGGCAACGACAGTTTTGCGCTGGCGCGGATATTTGAATTTAACGCTCTTCGCGAAAAACTCGCCTTTATCTTTACGGAAGTAGATCTTCAGAATGTCGTTATTGGCTTCCTGACGCAGGCTGTAGCGGTCAATGTCGTCCGGGTTACTGATACCTAAGCTTTTCAGATTGTCATACATAGCGTTGTTTCCATCAAAAGTGAGAAGCGCGCAGACTTGTTCATGACGTCCGTCAACTGTAGACATAAATAAGCGGGATGAACATTGCGCGACAGGATTTAACTGGCGCGGATTATGACCTGGATAAAAACTAAACGCACCAGTTAATTCGCGGCGCGAAGCATGTTATTGGGTAATGAGTGTAAAGAAAAGATGACGGGCTGGTTTCCAGCCCGTCAGTTCAATCAGTCGATGGTGCGCAGCAGTTCGTTGATACCGGTTTTTCCCAGCGTTTTCGCATCCACTTTCTTCACGATCACAGCACAGTAGAGGCTGTAGCTGCCATCTTTGGACGGCAGGTTACCTGAAACTACGACGGAACCAGCAGGCACACGACCATAATGTACTTTGCCTGTTTCGCGGTCATAAATTTTAGTACTCTGACCGATGTAAACGCCCATTGAGATCACTGAGCCTTCTTCAACAATCACGCCTTCAACGATTTCAGAGCGTGCGCCAATGAAGCAGTTGTCTTCGATAATGGTCGGGTTGGCCTGCAGCGGTTCCAGCACGCCACCGATACCCACGCCGCCAGAAAGGTGAACGTTTTTACCAATTTGTGCACAGGAGCCAACAGTCGCCCAGGTGTCTACCATGGTGCCTTCATCCACGAAGGCGCCAATGTTGACGTAAGAAGGCATCAGCACCGTGTTGCGGGCGATATAGGCACCCTGACGCACAGCCGCAGGCGGCACGACGCGGAAGCCTGCGGCTTTGAAACGCGTTTCATCCCAGCCGGCAAACTTCATCGGCACTTTGTCGTAAAAGCGGGTTTCTGCACCTTCCATTACCTGATTGTCATTGATGCGGAAAGAGAGCAGCACTGCTTTCTTCAGCCACTGATGCGTTACCCACTCGCCGTCGATCTTCTCAGCAACGCGCAGCTCACCGCTGTCCAGCAGAGAGATCACCTGGTTGATGGCATCACGGGTTTCGCTGTCAACGCTGGCAGGTGTGATGTCAGCGCGACGTTCGAAGGCGGATTCAATAACGCTCTGTAACTGTTGCATATTTTTTTCCTGATCTGTCATGTGCGATGCCGGGCAATAACCCGACACAAGTAAAGAGATTAATGTTTACAAATCGAGTCTGGTCACACTTTATCGTTTGGATTAAGGGCCTCTGTCAACCGTTGTTGCAACGCTTTACGCATTTCTTCATCCAGCGCCTGACGTTCACTGTTGGCCAGAATAAACAAATCTTCGACCCGCTCGCCGATGGTGCTGATGCGTGCGCCGTGCAGCGACACACCGAGATCGGCAAAGACTTCACCGACTCGCGCCAGCAGACCAGGCTGATCCAGCGCCACCAGCTCCAGGTAGCTGCGACGATCGGTATGCGTCGGCAGGAAATTGACCTCTGTATCCACGCTGAAATGCCGGAGTTTGGCTGACGGACGGCGGGTACGCGGCGGCACCCAGTCAGACTGGGTGATCGCCTGCTCCAGCGCCTGAATGATCATCGGATGGCGATCCGGCGACAGTGGGCTGCCATCCGGTTCCAGCACAATAAAGGTGTCCATGGCCATGCCGTCGCGGCTGGTAAAGATCTGCGCGTCGTGGACGCTGAGGTTGCGGCGGTCGAGTTCTCCAGCTACGGCGGCAAACAGGTGCGGACGATCGGGGCTCCAGATGAAAATTTCGGTTCCGCCGCGCGTGGCCTGCGGGCTGACCAGCACCATCGGTTTCTTCAGATCGTGAACCAGTAAGTGGCGGGCATGCCATGCAATCTGATTAGGCGTGTGGCGCAGGAAATAATCTGCGCGGCAGCGATTCCAGATCTGGTGCAGGCGCTCTTCATCGATATTGTCCATCCGTAGCAGCGCCAGTGCCTGCAGACGATGGTGACGCACCCGCTCACGCAGGTCCGGACTGTTTTCCATGCCGCGTCGCAACTGCTTCTCGGTGGCGAAAAACAGCTCGCGCAGCAGGCTCTGCTTCCAGCTGTTCCACAGGCTTTCGTTGGTGGCGCAGATATCGGCGACGGTCAGGCAAACCAGATAGCGCAGCCGGTTCTCATTCTGCATCATCTCAGCGAACTGCTGGATCACCGTCGGGTCCTGAATATCGCGCCGTTGCGCCGTCACCGACATCAGCAGATGATGGCGAACCAGCCAGGCCACCAACTGCGTTTCACGCGAGTTCAGGCCATGCATTTCAGCGAAATCGAGCGCATCCTGTGCGCCGAGAATAGAGTGATCGCCGCCGCGCCCTTTGGCAATGTCGTGCAGCAGTGCTGCCATCAGCAACAGCTCCTGCTGCGGCAGACGCGGCCATAACTCTACGCACAGCGGATGCTGCGGACGCGTGGTTTCATTGGCAAAGCTTTCCAGCTTCTGCAGCACGCGGATAGTGTGCTCATCCACGGTGTAGGCGTGGAACAGATCGAACTGCATCTGCCCGACGATATGGCCCCACAGCGGCGTGTAAGCCCATAACACGCTGTGACGGTGCATCGGCACCAGCGCCCGGCTGACCGCGCCGGGATGGCGCAGAATCGACATAAAGGTGCGTCGCGCTTCCGGAATCTGACACAGCGGTTGTTTAAGATGACGACGCGCATGGCGCAGATGACGCAGGGTAGTGGAGTAGATCCCTTTGATGCTGTCGTTACGCACCATGACATAGAACATGCGCAGAATTGCCTGCGGTTCGCGGGTGAACAGCGTTTCGTCACGCAGGTCGATCAAATCGCCACGCAGCTGGAAATCGTCATCGACAGGCCTCGGTTTTTCGCTGGTAGAGAGCGCCAGAATCGCCTCATCAAACAGCTGCAGCAGCATCTGATTCAGTTCGCCGATGCGCCGCGTGACGCGATAGAAATCTTTCATCATCCGCTCGACCGGCTCATTGCCTTCACCCTGGTAATTCAGGCGCTGCGCCACGCTGAGCTGGCGATCAAACAGCAGGCGGTTATCATAGCGTGGCAGGGAGAGGTGCAGGGCAAAGCGGATGCGCCAGAGAAATTCCTGGCATTCGTTGAGTTCGCTGCGCTCCGCGTCGGTGAGGAAACCAAAGCCAACCATCTCATCCAGCGTTGTGGCACCAAAATGGCGTCGGGCGACCCACTGCAGCGTATGGATATCGCGCAGACCACCCGGACTACTCTTGATGTCCGGCTCTAGGTTATAGCTGGTACCGTGGTAACGCGTGTGGCGTTCCTGCTGTTCTTCAATTTTGGCGGCAAAGAAGGTGGATGAGGGCCAGAAGCCGTCACTGAAGATGTTTTTCTGCAGCTCCAGAAACAGCGCCACGTCTCCGGTCAGCATCCGCGACTCAATCAGGTTAGTGGCAACGGTAAGGTCTGACAGTCCTTCCAGCAGACACTCTTCCAGCGTGCGGACGCTATGGCCTACTTCCAGCCTAAGGTCCCACATCAGCGTCAGCAGATCGCTGGTGCGCTGTGCGGCCTGTTCGTCCAGCGGCTGTCGACTAAGGATTAGCACATCAATATCAGAGAGCGGATGCAGTTCGGCACGGCCATAGCCGCCCACGGCGACCAGCGCGATAGAGGGCATCGCATCAAAGCCAAAGAAGCGCCACAGGCGACGTAGTAGCCGGTCAATAAACAGGGTACGCGCATCAATCAGCGGCTCAACGGCTTCACCGGTATCAAATGCGGCAGCCAGATGCTGCTGAAACTGCTCCAGCCGCGGCTTCAGAATGTCGCGGGTCAGCTGGTCGTCACCCCATTCGGCCGGCGAATCGACCAGACCGTTTTTTACCTCTTCTGACAGACTCACACTCATGCAGCTCTTCTCTTTTTTAGCCAAAAAAAAGCCGGCTCATCGCCGGCTTGATCTGTGTGAGGAAAATTACCCTTCAGCAACGAGCACGGCAGGGATCGTGTCATCTTTACGCAGGGTTAAAATCTCACAGCCGTTTTCCGTCACCACAATAGTATGCTCATACTGTGCGGACAAGCTGCGATCTTTGGTTTTTACCGTCCAGCCATCTTTCATTGTGCGGATGCGGTAATCACCGGCATTGACCATCGGTTCTACCGTAAAGGTCATGCCCGTCTGCAGTACCACGCCGCTATCATCGGCATCGTAATGCAGCACCTGCGGCTCTTCGTGGAAGCCTTTGCCGATGCCATGACCGCAATATTCACGCACGACAGAGAAGTCGTTCGCTTCCACATACTTCTGGATAGCCCGGCCCAGCTCGCGCAGACGAATGCCAGGCTTAATCAGACGCAGGGAAAGATAGAGGCTCTCCTGCGTGACGCGGCACAGGCGTTCACCCTGAATGGTCGGCTTACCGACGATAAACATCTTTGAGGTGTCGCCGTGGTACTCATCTTTAATCACGGTGACATCAATATTGACGATATCGCCATTTTTTAACGGGCGATCATCGCTGGGAATGCCGTGGCACACCACTTCGTTAACGGAGATGCAGACCGACTTTGGAAAGCCGTGATAGCCGAGGCAGGCAGAGATTGCCTGTTGCTTTTGGGTAATATGCTCGTGGCAGATGCGGTCCAGCTCACCGGTGGTCACACCCGGTTTCACGTAAGGTTCGATCATCTCCAGCACTTCAGCGGCCATTCGGCCCGCGACGCGCATTTTTTCGATTTCTTCAGGGGTTTTAATTGAAATTGCCATTAAATTAATCCGCAGTTGTCGAAGTTTTCGACAATAATAAGTTCTGTGCTGCCATGTTAGCAGCCAGCAAATGGGCTGCCAAATAGAGAACGCGCTGGCCTCTGTCAGCGATCATTTATTGGCGTCACTGGGCTGGTTGTGGTATAAAGCGCGCCGACGATTCTCTGTATGGCCGTTTCGGTCAGCAGGAAACGCATAACTCTCATTATGTGTACTAAAACACACATGTATCGACACATACGCCGGGGTGCCTTGAAAGAGGTCGGTCGTATGGGATACATGGAGGCCCAACCCCAATCAAACTTTAGAGGTTTTATCATGGCAACTGTTTCCATGCGCGACATGCTCCAGGCTGGTGTTCACTTCGGTCACCAGACCCGTTACTGGAACCCAAAAATGAAGCCATTCATCTTTGGTGCTCGTAACAAGGTTCACATCATCAACCTGGAAAAAACGGTTCCTATGTTCAACGAAGCTCTGGCTGAACTGAACAAGATCGCTTCCCGTAAAGGTAAGATCCTGATCGTAGGTACTAAGCGCGCTGCTGCTGAAGCGGTAAAAGAGTCTGCACTGAGCTGCGACCAGTTCTTCGTAAACCACCGCTGGTTAGGTGGCATGCTGACTAACTGGAAAACCGTGCGTCAGTCAATCAAACGTCTGAAAGATCTGGAGACTCAGTCTCAGGATGGTACTTTCGACAAACTGACCAAAAAAGAAGCGCTGATGCGTGCGCGTGAGCTGGCCAAGCTGGAAAACAGCCTGGGCGGTATCAAAGACATGGGCGGTCTGCCAGACGCGCTGTTTGTTGTTGATGCTGACCACGAACATATCGCAATCAAAGAAGCAAACAACCTGGGTATCCCGGTATTTGCTATCGTTGATACCAACTCAGATCCAGATGGCGTTGATTTCGTTATCCCAGGTAACGACGATGCGATCCGTGCTGTAAACCTGTACCTGACTGCCGTTGCGACCACCGTTCGCGAAGGCCGCTCTCAGGACCTGGCTGAGCAAGCTGAAGAAGCGTCTTTAGAAAACGCTTAATTAAGGTTTGCTCTGCATAAGAGCCCTTAGCATTCAGATGTGATCTGTAAGGGGCCTATAGTGGCCCCTTTATTTATCTCAGTCTGTTACGCCCCCAACCGGACGGCGGGACAGAGTAAATTTTCCGCAAATAAGTGTCTGCAGGTACCTATGTACACAGGCACGAACCGAGGATTCTGGAATGGCTGACATTACCGCTGCATTGGTAAAAGAACTGCGCGAGCGTACTGGCGCTGGCATGATGGATTGCAAAAAAGCGCTGACTGAAGCGAACGGCGACATTGAGCTGGCGATTGAGAACATGCGTAAGTCTGGCGCAATCAAAGCAGCGAAAAAAGCAGGCAACGTTGCTGCTGATGGCGTAATCAAAACCAAAATCGTTGGCGACTACGGCGTGATTCTGGAAGTGAACTGCCAGACTGACTTCGTAGCAAAAGATGGCGGTTTCCAGGCGTTCGCAGACAAAGTTCTGGATGCGGCTGCCGCTGATCGCGTCACTGACGTTGAAGTCCTGAAAGCGCAGTTCGAAGAAGAGCGCGTTGCACTGGTTGCGAAAATCGGTGAGAACATCAACATCCGTCGCGTTGCAATCCTGGAAGGCGCAGAGCTGGGCAGCTACCTGCACGGCGCGCGTATCGGCGTTCTGGTTTCAGCGAAAGGCGCTAACGAAGATCTGATCAAACAGATCGCGATGCACGTTGCAGCGAGCAAGCCTGAATTCGTTAAGCCAGAAGACGTTTCTGCTGACGTGGTTGATAAAGAGTACCAGGTTCAGCTGGACATCGCGATGCAGTCTGGCAAGCCAAAAGAGATCGCAGAGAAGATGGTTGAAGGCCGTATGAAGAAATTCACCGGTGAAGTCTCTCTGACGGGGCAGGCTTTCGTTATCGACCCAAGCAAAACCGTTGGCCAGGCTCTGAAAGAGCAGGGCGCTGACGTCATCAACTTCATCCGCTTCGAAGTGGGCGAAGGCATCGAGAAAGTTGAGTCTGACTTCGCTGCAGAAGTTGCAGCAATGTCCAAACAGTCTTAATGCTCTGAAAGAACCGCCAGATGGCGGTTCTTTTTTGTCTGTGAATCGCAACAGACACGTTTTCAGTTTCATCCCAATAGCATTTTCTTTGCGGTAAGCGGATGATCGATCAGAATTTACTTCTCCTTTACACCCAATCTTCCAGGAAGAACTGACCATGGCGACCAACGCAAAACCTGTTTATCAACGTATCCTGCTTAAACTCAGCGGCGAAGCTCTGCAAGGCGCTGAAGGTTTTGGTATCGACGCGAGTGTGCTTGACCGCATGGCACAAGAGGTAAAAGAGCTGGTTGAGCTGGGCATCCAGGTTGGCGTGGTAATTGGCGGAGGGAACCTGTTCCGCGGCGCGAGCCTGCAGCAGGCAGGGATGAACCGTGTCGTAGGTGACCACATGGGTATGCTGGCGACCGTGATGAACGGCCTGGCGATGCGTGATGCACTGCACCGCGCCTATGTGAATGCACGCCTGATGTCAGCGATTCCACTGAATGGCGTCTGTGACAACTACAGCTGGGCAGAAGCGATCAGCCTGCTGCGTAACAACCGCGTCGTCATCTTCTCCGCCGGTACCGGCAACCCATTCTTTACCACCGACTCTGCGGCGTGTCTGCGCGGCATTGAGATTGAAGCGGACGTGGTACTGAAGGCGACCAAAGTTGACGGCGTCTACTCTGCCGATCCGGTGAAAAGCCCGGATGCGACACTGTATGATCAACTGACCTATGCCGAAGTCCTGGATAAAGAGCTGAAAGTGATGGATCTGGCGGCCTTTACCCTGGCGCGTGACCACAAATTACCTATCCGTGTTTTCAACATGAATAAACCTGGCGCACTGCGTCGCGTAGTGATGGGTGAAAAAGAAGGTACCCTGATTACGCATTAATACCCGAGGCGAGATAAAATAAGGTATATTCTGTCAGCGCGATGAGAATGCATCGCGCACCAGTCAGGATTATCGATGATTATCGATCCCGCTTCCGGTTATGCCGGAACTGGCCAGGTCAAACCGAATCCAAGGGTTTCAACGTGATTAACGACATCAAAAAAGATGCTGACACGCGCATGGAAAAATGCGTTGAAGCATTCAAAACGACCATCAGCAAAGTGCGCACCGGTCGTGCGTCACCTACGCTGCTCGACGGCATCGTCGTCGAATATTACGGCACGCCGACGCCACTGCGTCAGCTGGCTTCTGTCACTGTGGAAGATTCACGCACGCTGAAAATCAACGTGTTCGATCGTTCACTGAGTCCGGCAGTCGAAAAAGCGATCATGAAGTCTGATCTCGGTCTGAACCCAAGTTCAGCCGGTACTGACATCCGTGTTCCGCTGCCAGCGCTGACAGAAGAGCGTCGTAAAGATCTGATTAAAATCGTGCGCGGCGAAGCCGAGCAGGGCCGTGTGTC
The DNA here is from genome assembly GCF_025153065.1 of Pantoea sp. XY16. Classification (NCBI taxonomy): domain Bacteria; kingdom Pseudomonadati; phylum Pseudomonadota; class Gammaproteobacteria; order Enterobacterales; family Erwiniaceae; genus Pantoea; species Pantoea sp. XY16. Next base: position 202,398 of record NZ_JANZNP010000009.1, read on the forward strand.
GGTACGTAACGTCCGTCGCGATGCCAACGATAAAATCAAAGCGCTGCTGAAAGATAAAGAAATCAGTGAAGACGACGAACGTCGTGCGCAGGACGAAGTGCAAAAAATGACCGATGCGTATATCAAGAAAGTTGATGCTGCACTGTCAGAAAAAGAGACGGAGTTGATGGATTTCTGATTCCATCACTGCCGGACAAAACGCCGTACAGAGAGGTATTCATATGAATGCGACATCTGGCGGCGTTTTACATTGTGCCTGCGGGCACGCTGACTTCACACGGATAGCCTCATGAAGCGATTAACTCTGCTGGGATCCACCGGCTCGATCGGCACCAGTACGCTGGCGGTGGTTCGCGCCAACCCAGAGCTTTATCAGATTACGGCGCTGGTTGCCGGCCATAACGTGGCGCTGATGGCCGAACAGTGTGCGGCCTTTACGCCACGCTACGCCTGCATGGCAGACGAGGCTTCTGCCGCTGCGCTACGTGAGCGACTGAGAGCAATCAGGGTCAATACTGAAGTGCTCTCCGGCGTTCAGGCAGCCTGTGAGCTGGCTGCGCTGGATGAGGTGGATCAGGTGATGGCGGCCATTGTCGGTGCATCAGGTTTACTGCCAACGCTGGCCGCCATTCGCGCCGGTAAAACGGTGCTGCTGGCCAACAAAGAATCGCTTGTCACCTGCGGCCGTTTGTTTATGGAGGCGGTGCGTCATCATAACGCGCAGTTACTACCGGTCGACAGCGAGCATAACGCCATTTTTCAGAGTTTACCGGCTACCATCCAGCATCAGTTAGGTTACGCTGACCTGCGGGATAATGGCATTGAGTCAATTATCCTTACGGGATCGGGTGGTCCTTTTCGTGACACAGATTTAGCAGATCTCAGCGCCATGTCGCCAGATCAGGCCTGTGCACATCCGAACTGGTCGATGGGGAGAAAAATCTCCGTCGATTCGGCCACCATGATGAATAAAGGTCTTGAGTACATTGAAGCCCGTTGGTTGTTTAATGCCAGCGCAGCGCAGATGGAAGTAATCCTTCACCCACAGTCGGTGATTCACTCCATGGTGCGATACTGCGATGGCAGCGTGCTGGCTCAGTTAGGTTCTCCCGATATGCGTACGCCCATTGCCCATAGCATGGCGTGGCCTTCGCGCATCAAAGCAGGCGTGACGCCGCTGGATTTTACCCGCATGTCGGCGCTGAGCTTTGCAGAACCTGATTTTAGTCGCTATCCCTGCCTGAAGCTGGCCATTGATGCCTGTGAGGCAGGGCAGGCGGCGACCACCACGCTGAATGCAGCCAACGAGGTTGCCGTCGCGGCTTTCCTGAATCACCAGATCCGCTTCACCGACATCGCGGCGCTTAATAGCGCGGTGATGGCGGCACAAGTGTGTCCGGAGCCGGATTCGGTGGACGCTGTCCTTGAAATTGATCGCTCCTCGCGCGCGCTGGCGGCAGAAATGTTGCCGCGCTTCACGTCGTGAAGCCGATCGTTATGAGGCCATTTGTTCGCTTCAGGTGAAAATGGTATAGTCGCTGGCTCGCGTTTCACGGTCTGTCACCGAATTCGGTGTGGCCCGGCACCAAAAGCGTGTCGGGATTTGAACCGGGCGCAATGTATTCAGAAACCACAGCATTTCTGATGAAAGGAATTGGTTAAGCGTTATGTCGTCTAACAATCACAACAACACTGATGACCAGCAGGGAAACGGTCCGCGCCATGTCGCTATCATCATGGATGGCAACGGTCGCTGGGCCAAAAATCAGGGAAAATTGCGCATTTCAGGCCACAAAGCGGGCGTTAAATCGGTGCGCCGTGCCGTCAGCTTTGCGGTCAGCAACAATCTTGAAGCCCTGACGCTTTACGCCTTCAGCAGTGAAAACTGGAGCCGTCCGGCACAGGAAGTCACCGCGTTAATGGAACTGTTTGTCTGGGCGCTCGACAGCGAAGTTAAAAGCCTGCACAAACACAATGTTCGCTTACGCGTCATTGGCGATACCAGCCGTTTCAGCCCGCGTATTCAGGAACGTATTCGCCGTTCTGAGACGCTGACCGCAAATAATAGTGGCCTGACGCTCAACATTGCTGCCAACTATGGCGGCCGTTGGGATATTATCGAAGGCGTGAAAAAACTGGCTGAGCAGGTGCAGGAAGGATTACTGCGTCCTGACCAGATTACCGAAGAGAGCCTGACGTCGCAGCTCTGTATGCAGGAGCTGGCGCCAGTGGATTTAGTGATAAGGACCGGGGGAGAGCATCGGATTAGCAACTTCCTGCTGTGGCAGATTGCCTATGCTGAATTCTATTTTACCGATGTGCTCTGGCCGGATTTCGATGAACACGTTTTTGAAGGTGCACTGAATGCATTCTCTCTGCGGGAGCGTCGTTTTGGCGGCGCTGCACCAGGCGGCGCCTGAGCAATCTGGGGGTAACCTTTGCTGAAGTCTCGTCTGATTACCGCGTTGATATTAATTCCGCTGGTAATCGCTGCACTGTTCTGGTTACCACCTGTGGGCTTTGCTCTCACTACCATCGTTATCTGTATGCTGGCCGCCTGGGAATGGGGTCAGTTTGCAGGCATGGCATCACGGCAACAGCGCGTCTGGCTGGCTGTACTTTGTGGTCTGCTGCTGGCGCTGATGCAGTTTACGCTGCCACCTTATCAACATACGGTGCATCTGCCACAGATCGCGACATCGCTTTGGGCGTCGCTGGTGTGGTGGGGCGCTGCACTGCTGCTGGTGCTCTCCTATCCCGCTTCTGCGGCCTTCTGGCGCCATTCGCGTCCCCTTCGCTTACTGTTTGGCGTATTAACGCTGGTCCCGTTTTTCTGGGGCATGGTGGCGCTGCGCCAGTATCACTATGACACCGACCACTTCGCCGGTGCCTGGTGGCTGCTGTTTGTGTTGCTGCTGGTGTGGGGAGCGGATTCAGGTGCCTATATGTTTGGCAAGATGTTCGGCAAGCACAAGCTGGCGCCAAAGGTCTCACCTGGCAAAACCTGGGAAGGCTTCCTGGGCGGTCTGGTCACCTCGGCGCTGATTGCAGTGCTGTTTGCGACGCTGGCGCCACTGACGGTTTCCACCGGTACGCTGGTGATTTGCGCGATTATCGCGACGCTGGCCTCCGTGCTGGGCGACCTCACTGAGAGCATGTTTAAACGTGAAGCGGGCATCAAAGACAGTGGTAATCTGATTCCTGGTCACGGCGGCATTCTTGATCGTATTGATAGTCTGACTGCGGCGGTGCCGGTGTTTGCCTGTTTATTGCTGCTGGTGTTCCGCACCCTTTAAGGACAGGCAAAGATGTTGAGCATAATCTGGAGTTTCTTCGCCTTTATCGTTGCGCTGGGCGTGTTGATTACCGTTCATGAGTTTGGCCATTTCTGGGTCGCTCGTCGCTGTGGCGTCAAAGTTGAGCGCTTTTCCATTGGGTTTGGTAAGTCGCTCTGGCAGCGCCGTGACCGCCACGGCACGGAATTTGTCATCGCGCTGATTCCCCTTGGTGGCTACGTTAAAATGCTCGACGAACGTGTCGAAAGCGTACCAGCCGAGCTGCGTCATCAGGCTTTTAATAATAAAGCTGTCTGGCAACGCGCCTCCATCATCGCGGCAGGTCCTGTCGCTAACTTCCTCTTTGCCATCTTTGCTTACTGGGTTGTGTTTATTCACGGCGTGCCGGGTGTGCGCCCGGTGATCGGTGAAATTTTAAACGGTTCGGTGGCTGCGGAAGCGCAAATTGCGCCCGGCATGGAACTTAAGGCCGTTGACGGTATCGAAACGCCTGACTGGGATGCTGTGCGTATGGCGCTGGTGGGTAAAATCGGCGACAGCAGCACCACGTTAACGGTGGCACGATTTGGCGAGGATGCGACTCAGCAGAAGCAGCTGGATTTGCGTAACTGGCAGTTTGAGCCTGATAAGCAGGATCCGGTCGTCGCATTAGGCATTCAGCCTCGCGGTCCGCAAATTGAGACCACACTGGCAGAAGTACAGGCGAATTCGCCAGCCAGTGAAGCCGGTTTGCAAGCAGGCGACAGGATCGTTAAAGTCGATGGTCAGCCATTATCGCAGTGGCAGACATTTGTGACCCAGGTCCGGGACAATCCCGGCAAAAGCATGACGCTTGAGGTGGATCGCGGCGGTGAGTCAATTGCGCTGACGATGACGCCAGAAGCGAAAGCTGGCACGACAGCGGGCTTTGCGGGTGTGATTCCGCGCATTGTTCCGCTGCCCGAAGAGTACAAGACGGTAAGGCAGTATGGCGCGTTTGCGGCTATCGGTGAGGCCAGTGTAAAAACCTGGCAGCTGATGAAGCTCACCGTTTCCATGCTGGGCAAGTTAATAACCGGTGATGTGAAGCTGAACAATCTGAGCGGGCCAATCTCGATTGCGCAGGGTGCAGGGTTGTCAGCAGAATATGGGTTGATTTATTACCTGATGTTCCTGGCGTTGATTAGCGTCAACCTGGGCATTATCAACCTGTTCCCTTTGCCGGTTTTAGATGGTGGGCACCTGCTGTTCCTGGCGATCGAAAAGATCAAAGGTGGACCGGTGTCCGAGCGAGTTCAGGACTTTAGTTATCGCATCGGCTCAATTTTGCTGGTGCTGTTAATGGGGCTTGCACTTTTCAATGATTTCTCACGTTTGTAACCGCTGGAACGCGAACATTCGAGGGATGTGTTAGGAAAACGCATAACAACGATGGCGATGAAAAAGTTGCTCATAGCGTCGCTGCTGTTTAGCAGCGCCACCGTTTACGGTGCAGACGATTTCGTGGTGAAGGATATTCATTTCGAAGGGCTGCAGCGAGTCGCCGTCGGCGCGGCTCTGCTGAGCATGCCAGTACGGGTTGGCGATACGGTGAATGACGATGATGTCAGAAATACCATTCGCTCGCTGTTCGCTACTGGCAACTTTGAGGATGTTCAGGTCCTGCGAGACGGTACAACGCTGATTGTCCAGGTCAAAGAACGTCCTACCATTGCCAGCATTACCTTCACCGGTAACAAAGCGGTGAAAGAGGATCAGCTCAAACAAAATCTGGAAGCTTCAGGCGTCCGTGTCGGCGAAGCGCTGGACCGTACTACTATCTCTTCTATCGAGAAGGGACTTGAAGACTTCTATTACAGCGTCGGTAAATATACCGCTAACGTGAAAGCCGTGGTCACGCCACTGCCGCGTAACCGCGTTGATCTGAAGCTGGTCTTTACGGAAGGTGTCTCTGCCAAAATTCAGCAGATCAACATCGTCGGTAATAAAGCCTTCAGCTCAGATGAACTGATCTCCCGCTTCCAGCTGCGCGATGAAGTGCCATGGTGGAACGTGGTGGGCGATCGTAAATACCAGAAGCAGAAACTGGCGGGCGACCTCGAAACCCTGCGCAGCTTCTATCTGGATCGCGGTTATGCACGCTTCAACATCGATTCGACCCAGGTCAGCCTGACGCCAGATAAAAAAGGCATCTACATCACGGTGAATATCACCGAGGGCGATCAGTACAAAATCGCTGGTGTAATCGTCAATGGCAGCATGGCGGGCCATTCAGCAGAAATTGAACATCTGACCAAAATTCCGGCAGGCGAGCTTTATAACGGTGCCAAAGTCACGAAAATGGAAGATGACATCAAGAAACTGCTGGGCCGCTATGGCTATGCCTATCCGCGCGTAGCCACACAGCCTGAAATCAATGACACCGATAAAACCGTCAAACTGCATATCAACGTGGATGCGGGCAATCGTTACTACGTGCGTAACGTCCGTTTCGAAGGCAATGACACGTCAAAAGATTCGGTGTTACGTCGCGAAATGCGTCAGATGGAAGGTGCATGGCTGGGCAGCGATCTGGTTGAACAGGGTAAAGAGCGTCTGAACCGTACCGGTTACTTTGAAACCGTTGATGTGGATACGCAGCGTGTACCAGGTGCGCCGGACCAGGTTGATGTGGTCTACAAGGTTAAAGAGCGCAACACCGGCACCTTCAACTTCGGCGTCGGTTATGGCACTGAAAGTGGTGTGAGCTTCCAGGTCGGGGTAACGCAGGATAACTGGCTGGGCACCGGTAATACCGTGGGCATCAGCGGGACCAAAAATGATTATCAGACCTATGCTGAATTCTCGCTTACTGACCCTTACTTCACCGTTGATGGTGTGAGTCTGGGTGGTCGTCTGTTCTACAACGACTTCAAAGCGGACAATGCGGACCTTTCTGACTATACCAACAAAAGTTATGGTCTGGATGGCACGCTTGGCTTCCCGGTTAACGAAAACAACACCTTGCGTGTCGGTCTTGGCTATGTCCACAACGACCTGTCAAACATGCAGCCGCAGGTTGCGATGTGGCGTTATCTGGATTCAGTCGACAAGCCGCAACAGCTTAATGATAAAGGCGAATTCTCAGCCGATGACTTCACCTTTAACTACGGCTGGACTTACAACACGCTGGACCGCGGCTTCTTCCCGACATCCGGTAACCGTACCAACCTGAATGGTAAGGTAACGATTCCAGGCTCAGATAACAGCTTCTATAAGGCCACGCTGGACACTCAGCAGTATGTGCCGATTAACCAGGATCGTACCTGGGTGCTGCTGGGCCGTGGTCGTGTCGGTTATGGCGATGGACTCGACGGCAAAGAGATGCCGTTCTATGAGAACTTCTACGCCGGTGGTTCGAGCACCGTGCGTGGCTTCCAGTCCAACACCATTGGACCGAAAGCGGCTTACTACAATAACAACTCGTCGAACTGCCGAATTGCCGATCCGAATGGCGTCTGTAAGTCTGACGATGCGGTGGGCGGTAACGCCATGGCGATTGCCAGTCTTGAGCTGATTACGCCAACGCCGTTCCTGAGCGAAAAGTATGCTAACTCGGTGCGTACCTCGGTGTTTGTCGATGCCGGTACCGCGTGGGATACCCATTGGGAAAATACGGATCAAACGCGCGCAGCGGACATTCCCGACTACAGCGATCCTAACAATATCCGCGTATCAAGCGGTGTGGCGCTGCAGTGGATGTCACCGCTCGGTCCGCTGGTGTTCTCGTACGCCCAGCCGATTAAGAAAGTCGATGGAGACAAGTCAGAGCAGTTCCAGTTTAACATTGGTAAAACCTGGTAATGTTCTGAGCATGGATGCATAGCTGAAGTCTTGCTGCCGGGCAGCACCTGTTGCTGTTCCGGAGCAAACACTGTGTCGCTGACACAAACGTTGATGGTAAGGAGTTTATAGTGAAAAAGTTGTTGTGTGCCGCAGGTCTGGGTCTTGCTTTAGCGGTCTCCGCTGGTGTTCAGGCTGCCGACAAAATTGCAGTGGTAAACGTGTCCAGCATTTTCCAACAGTTACCGCAACGTGCGACTGTTGCTAAACAGCTGGAAAACGAGTTCAAAGGCCGTGCAACTGAGTTGCAGAGCCAGGAGCGCGATCTGCAGACCAAAATGCAGCGTCTGCAGCGTGACGGTTCTACCATGAAGGCCAGCGAACGCAGCCGTATGGAAAAAGATGTCATGTCTCAGCGTGAAGCCTTCTCTTCAAAAGCGCAGGCTTTTGAGCAGGATAATCGCCGTCGTCAGATGGAAGAGCGTAACAAGCTGCTGAGCCGTATTCAGGATGCCGTTAAGAAAGTCGCTGACAGCGATGGTTATGACGTCGTGATCGACGCTAACGCGGTGGCTTATGCATCAAACGCAAAAGACATCACTGCTGACGTGCTGAAACAGGTTAAATAATTCATGTCATCTATTCGACTGGCTGATTTAGCCCAGCAGTTGGATGCAGAATTGCACGGAGATGGCGATATCGTCATCTCCGGCATTGCTTCTATGCAATCCGCCACAACTGGCCAAATCACTTTTCTTGCAAACAGCCGTTACCGCGAGCAACTCGCCCTGATAAAGGCCTCAGCCGTGGTGCTGACGGAAGCGGATCTGGAGTGGTGCAAAACCGCAGCCCTGGTAGTCAAAAACCCCTACCTGACCTATGCGCGTATGGCACAGATACTCGATACCACCCCACAGCCAGCGCAGAATATCGCCCCAAGCGCGGTAATCGATCCCTCAGCCCGACTTGGCAATAACGTTGCCATTGGTGCCAATGCGGTGATCGAAGCGGACGTTGAGCTGGGTGATAACGTGGTCATTGGTGCGGGATGCTTTGTTGGCAAAAAAACCCGTATCGGCAGCGGAACCCGCCTCTGGGCCAACGTCTCGGTTTATCACGAGATCGAAATCGGCCAGGATTGTCTGATTCAGTCTGGTACCGTCATCGGTTCTGATGGTTTTGGCTACGCCAATGATCGCGGTAACTGGGTGAAAATCCCGCAGTTAGGCGCGGTAATTATCGGTGATCGCGTCGAAATAGGTGCCTGCACTACCATCGATCGCGGTGCGCTTGATAACACTCTGATCGGCAATGGTGTTATCATAGACAACCAGTGCCAGATCGCTCACAACGTAGTTATTGGCGACAATACTGCGGTTGCAGGCGGTGTGATCATGGCGGGTAGTCTGAAGATTGGACGTTACTGTATGATTGGCGGTGCCAGCGTCATTAACGGCCATATGGAAATCTGTGACAAAGTAACGGTGACCGGTATGGGTATGGTCATGCGTCCTATCACAGAGCCTGGTGTCTATTCGTCAGGCATTCCGCTGCAACCCAACAAAACCTGGCGCAAAACTGCAGCGCTGGTGATGAACATCGATGATATGAGCAAACGCTTAAAAGCCATCGAGCGCAAGGTCGGCAAAGACGACTAACCGCCATCCCAAAACTGACCGGCTTTCATAATAAAAATGTTAAGCAGGGAAGCCCGGCGCCACAGAACCTATTTGCGGCCTGCGGAAGATCATTTTGATCTGTGCAGGCCGTGTTATTGACGTCATCAGATTTTTAGGACAGGAAGAGTATTTTGACTACTGAAACTCATACTCTGAAAATTGAAGAGATTTTAGAGCTGCTGCCGCACCGCTATCCGTTTCTATTGGTAGACCGCGTGCTGGAATTTGAAGAGCACAAATACCTGCGTGCAGTGAAGAACGTTTCTGTTAATGAACCGTTTTTCCAGGGGCACTTCCCTGGTAAACCGATTTTTCCTGGCGTTCTGATACTGGAAGCGATGGCGCAGGCCACCGGTATTCTGGCGTTTAAAAGCGTAGGTAAACTGGAACCAGGTGAACTCTATTACTTTGCCGGTATCGACAGTGCCCGTTTCAAGCGCCCTGTGGTACCAGGCGATCAGATGATCATGGAAGTCACTTTCGAGAAAACCCGCCGTGGTCTGACCCGCTTTAAAGGCGTGGCGACTGTCGATGGTAAAATCGTTTGTGAAGCGACCATGATGTGTGCCCGTAGCCGGGAGGCATAATTCGTGATTGATCCAACCGCCACTATCCATCCCAGTTCAGTCATCGAAGAGGGCGCTGTTATTGGCGCCCGCGTTCACATTGGCCCTTTTTGCTTTATTGGCGCGAATGTGGAGATCGGTGAAGGAACGGTACTGAAGTCACACGTTGTGGTTAATGGCCACACGCGCATCGGTAAAGATAATCAGATCTATCAGTTCGCCTCGATTGGTGAAGTGAATCAGGATCTGAAATATGCCGGTGAGCCAACGCGGGTTGAGATCGGCGATCGCAACCGCATTCGTGAAAGCGTGACGATTCATCGCGGCACCACGCAGGGGGGCCATGTCACCACCGTGGGCAGCGATAATCTGCTGATGGTAAATGTCCATATTGCGCATGACTGCGTGATTGGCAACCGCTGTATCTTCGCTAACAACGCCACCCTGGGTGGTCACGTGACGGTCGATGATTTCGCCATTATTGGCGGCATGACAGCGGTACATCAGTGGTGCATCATCGGTGCTCACGTGATGGTAGGTGGCTGTTCCGGCGTGGCGCAGGATGTGCCGCCTTACGTTATTGCGCAGGGCAACCACGCGACGCCGTTCGGAATCAATATTGAAGGTCTTAAGCGCCGTGGCTTCAGCAAAGAGTCGTTGCACGCCATTCGCAACGCCTACAAGCTGCTCTACCGCAGCGGCAGAACGCTGGAAGAAGTGAAGCCGGAGATTGAAGCCATCGCGCAGCAGCACAGCGAAGTGCAGCCTTTCTACGACTTCTTCACCCGTTCAACCCGTGGATTAATTCGTTAATCCATGTCAGCGCGTCCTTTAACGATTGCCCTGGTCGCCGGAGAAACCTCCGGCGATATTCTTGGTGCGGGTCTCATTCGTGCCCTGAAAGCCCGTCATCCTGATGCACGCTTTGTCGGCGTGGCGGGCCCACTGATGCAGGCTGAAGGGTGCGAAGCCTGGTATGAGATGGAAGAGCTGGCGGTGATGGGCATTGTCGAGGTGCTGGGTCGCCTGCGACGTCTGCTGACAATCCGCCGCGATCTCACCCGGCGCTTTACCGGACTCAGACCCGATGTCTTTGTCGGCATTGATGCGCCCGATTTCAATATCACGCTGGAAGGCAATCTCAAACGCACGGGCATTCGCACGATCCACTATGTCAGCCCTTCGGTGTGGGCATGGCGGCAAAAGCGCGTGTTTAAGATTGGTCGTAATACCGATCTGGTACTGGCCTTCCTGCCGTTTGAAAAAGCTTTCTACGATCGCTATAACGTTCCCTGTCGCTTTATCGGCCACACCATGGCGGATGCCATGCCGCTGCAACCCGACAAACTGGCTGCGCGCCGTCATCTCGGTATTGCCGATGATGCACTGTGTCTGGCCCTGCTGCCCGGCAGCCGTGGTGCGGAAGTGGAAATGCTCAGCGCTGATTTCCTGAAAACAGCTCAACTGTTGCGTCGTCACTATCCGGCGCTGGAAATCGTGGTGCCGCTGGTTAATGCCCGTCGTCGCGAACAGTTTGAGAAAATCAAAGCCGACGTCGCTCCCGAACTGCCGATGCATCTGCTGGATGGTCAGGGACGTGAAGCGATGATTGCGAGTGATGCCGCACTCCTGGCGTCAGGTACTGCCGCACTGGAGTGCATGCTGGCAAAATGCCCTATGGTCGTCGGTTATCGAATGAAGCCGGCCACGTTCTGGCTGGCGAAACGGCTGGTAAAAACGCCTTACGTCTCGCTGCCAAATTTGCTGGCCGGGCGTGAGCTGGTCAAAGAGTTACTGCAGGATGAGTGTCAGCCAGAAGCCCTGGCCGCGGCATTAGATCCGCTGCTGCATGCCGGGCCTGAGCGCGAAACCCTGCTGCAGACGTTTCATGAATTACATCAACAGATCCGCTGGCACGCCGATGAGCAGGCAGCGGATGCGGTACTGGAGCTGGTGAATGCCTGATTTTATCTATCCTGTCGCCAGGCTGATTGCCGGTGTGGACGAAGTGGGGCGCGGCCCGCTGGTCGGCGCGGTCGTCACTGCTGCAGTCATCCTCGACCCGGCTAATCCGATTACCGGCCTGGCTGATTCCAAAAAACTGTCGGAAAAGCGCCGCCTGTCGTTGTATGACGAAATCAAAGAGAAGGCGCTGGCATGGAGTCTGGGACGTGCAGAACCTGAAGAGATCGACCAGCTCAACATCCTGCATGCCACCATGCTGGCGATGCAGCGCGCGGTCGCTGGCCTGAGTATCCAGCCCGACTATGTACTGATTGATGGTAATCGTTGCCCGGCGCTGCCCATGCCTTCACAGGCTGTCGTCAAAGGGGATAGCCTGGTGGCCGAAATCAGTGCAGCCTCCATCATCGCCAAAGTATCGCGCGATCGCGAGATGGCCGAGCTGGATCTGCTTTTCCCGCAGTATGGCTTTGCGCAGCACAAAGGTTATCCGACGGCGCTGCATATGGAAAAACTGACGCAGTATGGCGCCACGCCGCACCACCGTCGCAGTTTTGCGCCTGTACGCAACGCGCTGCTCGACGCTGAAGTACTGGCTGCCCGCCAGACCCTTACGCTTTAATAGCCTGACGCTGTTTTAACCGGAAACTGATATGGCTGAACCCCGTTTTATACATCTGCGTGTCCACAGTGACTATTCGATGGTTGATGGCCTGGCGAAAACCGGGCCATTGATCAAGAAGGCAGCTGCCCTTGGCATGCCTGCTATCGCAATTACCGACTTCACTAACCTTTGTGGTCTGGTGAAATTTTACGGTGGCGCACACAGCGCAGGGATAAAGCCGGTCATTGGTGCCGATTTCAACGTTGCCAGCGAGTTGATGGGGGATGAGCTGACCCAACTTACCGTGCTGGCTTCAAGTAATACCGGCTATCAGAATCTGACGCTGCTGATCTCCCGCGCCTATCAGCGTGGTTATGGCGTGGATGGACCGATCATCGATCGCGACTGGCTGATTGAGTTGCAGGAAGGGTTAATCCTGCTGTCGGGCGGACGGCGTGGCGATGTGGGCCGCAGCCTGCTGCGTGGCAATAACGCCCTGGTGTCGCAGTGTCTGTCGTTTTACCAGCAGCATTTCCCCGATCGCTACTATCTGGAGCTGATCCGCACCGGTCGTCAGGACGAAGAGAGCTATCTGCATGCCGCCGTTGAGCTGGCCATTGCCGAGGGCATCCCGGTCGTCGCCACCAATGAAGTCTGCTTTATCAACGCAGAAGATTTCGACGCGCACGAAATTCGCGTTGCGATTCACGACGGCTATACGCTGGATGATCCCAAGCGTCCGCGCAACTACAGTCCTCAGCAATATATGCGCAGCGAAGAAGAGATGTGCGAGCTGTTCTCGGACATCCCGGAAGCGCTGGAAAACAGCGTAGAGATTGCTAAGCGTTGTAACGTCACGGTCCGGCTCGGCGAGTACTTCCTGCCGCAGTTCCCGACCGGCGACATGACCACTGAAGATTATCTGGTGGTGAAATCCCGTGAGGGACTGGAAGAGCGTCTGGTGTTCCTGTTCCCGGACGAGGCTGAGCGCGCGGAAAAACGCCCGGAATATGATGAGCGTCTGGAAATTGAACTCAACGTTATCAACCAGATGGGATTCCCGGGCTACTTCCTGATCGTAATGGAGTTCATCCAGTGGTCCAAGGATAACGGCGTGCCGGTCGGACCGGGGCGTGGTTCGGGTGCGGGTTCGCTGGTGGCCTATGCGTTGAAAATCACCGATATCGATCCGCTGGAATTTGACCTGCTGTTCGAACGCTTCCTGAACCCTGAACGTGTCTCAATGCCCGACTTCGACGTCGACTTCTGCATGGAGAAGCGCGATCAGGTGATCGAACATGTCGCCGATATGTACGGACGTGAAGCGGTTTCACAGATCATTACCTTCGGCACCATGGCAGCGAAAGCGGTTATCCGCGATGTGGGCCGCGTGCTGGGTCATCCTTACGGCTTCGTTGACCGTATTTCAAAACTGATCCCGCCCGATCCCGGCATGACGCTGGAAAAAGCGTTTATTGCTGAACCACAACTTCCTGCGATGTATGACGCAGATGAAGAGGTGAAAGCGCTCATCGACATGGCGCGCAAGCTGGAAGGGGTGACGCGTAACGCCGGTAAGCATGCGGGTGGCGTGGTCATTGCGCCAACGAAGATCACCGATTTTGCGCCGCTCTATTGCGATGAGCACGGCCAGTTCCCGGTCACCCAGTTCGATAAAAATGATGTGGAATATGCCGGACTGGTGAAGTTCGACTTCCTGGGGCTGCGTACGCTGACCATCATCGACTGGGCGCTGAAGATGATCAACCCGCGCCGGGAAAAAGAGGGACTGGAGCCGATCGATATCGCCGCGATCCCGCTGGATGATAAGAAAAGCTTCGATATGCTGCAGCGCTCGGAAACCACCGCAGTGTTCCAGCTTGAATCGCGCGGCATGAAAGATCTGATTAAGCGTCTTAAGCCCGACTGCTTCGAAGATATGATCGCACTGGTGGCGCTGTTCCGTCCTGGTCCTCTGCAGTCCGGCATGGTAGACAACTTCATTGACCGTAAGCATGGCCGGGAAGCGATCTCCTATCCCGACATCCAGTGGCAGCATGAAAGCCTGAAGCCAGTACTGGAGCCAACGTACGGCATCATCCTCTATCAGGAACAGGTGATGCAGATCGCCCAGGTCCTGTCCGGTTACACCCTGGGCGGTGCAGATATGCTGCGTCGCGCCATGGGTAAAAAGAAACCTGAGGAGATGGCTAAACAGCGTTCAGTCTTCCGCGACGGTGCCGAAAGCATGGGCATCGACGGCGAACTGTCGATGAAGATCTTCGATCTGGTGGAAAAATTTGCAGGGTATGGCTTTAACAAGTCACACTCTGCGGCCTACGCACTGGTCTCCTATCAGACGCTGTGGCTGAAAGCGCACTATCCGGCTGAGTTTATGGCGGCGGTTATGACCGCCGATATGGATAACACCGAGAAAGTAGTCGGCCTGGTCGATGAGTGCTGGCGGATGGGGTTGAAAGTCCTGCCGCCCGATATTAACTCCGGTCTCTATCCGTTCCATGTTAACGAAGCGGGCGAGATCGTGTACGGCATAGGCGCGATCAAAGGCGTGGGCGAAGGTCCGATCGAAGCGATCATCGACGCCCGTAACGAAGGCGGCTATTTCCGCGAGCTGTTTGATCTCTGCGCCCGTACCGATACCAAAAAGATCAACCGTCGGGTGATGGAGAAACTGATTATGTCCGGGGCCTTTGATCGCCTCGGACCGCATCGCGCGGCGCTGATGAGTGCACTCAGCGACGCGCTGAAAGCGGCCGATCAACACGCGAAAGCGGAAGCGATTGGTCAGGCAGATATGTTTGGCGTACTGGCAGAAGAGCCGGAGCAGGTTGAGAAATCGTACGCCAGCGTCACACCCTGGCCTGAGCAGGTGCAGCTGGATGGTGAACGGGAAACGCTGGGCTTGTACCTGACCGGCCACCCGATTAATCAGTATCTGAAAGAAATTGAGCGTTACGTTGGCGGGGTGCGGCTGAAAGATATGCATCCTACCGATCGGGGTAAAATTACCGTGGCGGCCGGTCTGGTGATCGCCGCGCGGGTAATGGTGACCAAACGCGGCAACCGAATTGGTATCTGTACTCTGGACGATCGCTCCGGTCGTCTTGAGGTGATGTTATTTACCGATGCGTTAGATAAATACCAGCAGTTGCTGGAGAAAGACCGAATCCTGATCGTCAGCGGACAGGTCAGCTTTGATGACTTCAGTGGTGGGCTTAAAATGACCGCGCGTGAAGTCATGGACATCGACGAAGCTCGCGAAAAATACGCGCGCGGACTTGCTATCTCGCTGACGGACAGGCAAATTGATGACCAGCTATTAAACCGACTCCGTCAGTCCCTGGAACCCCATCGATCAGGGACTATTCCGGTGCATCTCTACTATCAGAGAGCCGACGCGCGAGCGAAGCTGCGCTTTGGTGCAGCGTGGCGAATTTCGCCCAGCGATCGTTTACTTAACGATCTGCGCTCGTTGATTGGATCGGAGCAGGTGGAACTGGAGTTTGACTAGAACAGGAACATTATGAGTCTTAATTACCTGGATTTTGAACAGCCAATTGCAGAACTGGAAGCGAAGATTGATTCGCTGACCTCGATTGGTCGTCAGGATGATAAACACGTTAATCTGGATGAAGAAGTTCAGCGTCTGCGTGAGAAAAGCGTTGAGCTGACCCGTAAAATCTTCGCCGATTTGGGCGCATGGCAAATTGCCCAACTGGCACGCCATCCTTTACGTCCTTACACCTTTGACTACGTTCGCAACGCCTTCGACGATTTCGATGAGCTGGCGGGCGACCGTGCTTATGCGGACGACAAAGCGATTGTCGGCGGGATTGCGCGTCTTGATGGACGTCCGGTGATGATCATCGGGCACCAGAAAGGCCGTGAAACCAAAGAGAAGATTCGCCGTAACTTCGGCATGCCCGCACCGGAAGGCTACCGCAAAGCGCTGCGCCTGATGGAGATGGCTGAACGTTTCAAAATGCCAATCATCACCTTCATCGACACACCGGGTGCTTATCCGGGCGTGGGCGCGGAAGAGCGTGGGCAGTCTGAAGCGATTGCCCGCAACCTGCGTGAAATGTCTGGTCTGAAAGTACCCGTGATCTGTACGGTCATCGGTGAAGGCGGTTCAGGTGGCGCGCTGGCAATTGGCGTGGGCGATAAAGTGAATATGCTGCAGTACAGCACTTATTCAGTGATCTCGCCGGAAGGCTGTGCTTCCATTCTGTGGAAAAGCGCTGACAAAGCACCGCTTGCCGCCGAAGCGATGGGCATTACTGCACACCGTCTGAAAGAGCTGAAGCTGATTGACTCCGTCATCCCTGAACCGCTGGGTGGCGCGCATCGTCGTCCGGTGGATATGGCGCAGTCACTCAAGCAGCAGCTGCTGGCTGACCTGGCCGACCTCGATGGATTAACCACCGAGGAGCTGCTGGATCGTCGTTATCAGCGTCTGATGAGCTATGGCTACGCCTGATTTTAGCCCATCAATAAAAGCGGACTTCGGTCCGCTTTTTTTATGCCGCCAGTTCAGCCCCCGCACGCGGTCTGACGCCTTTCAGCCTCATCTGATCGTCCCCTTGCTACACCTTCCCTGAGTTAGCGGTTATGCTTGTCCGGTTCCACAACAATCAGGGAGAGGGGCATTGAATATTCTGGCGATCATGGGCGCGCACGGCGTGTTTTATAAAGATGAACCGTTACGCGAACTCGACGCGGCGTTAAATCTGCAAGGCTTCCAGCTGCTTTACCCGAAAAACAGTGATGATCTGCTGAAGCTGATTGAACACAATCCGCGTATCAGCGGCGTCATCTTCGACTGGGATGCACACAACAGTCCTGAACTGTGTGGTGAGATTAATCAGCTCAACGAATACCTGCCGCTGTACGCCTTTATTAATACCCACTCACAGATGGACATCAGCATCAATGAGATGCGCATGCCGCTGCACTTTTTTGAATATGCGCTGAATGCCGCCGACGATATCGCGCTGCATATCCGGCAGTATACCGATGACTATCTCGACCACATTACGCCGCCGCTGACCAAAGCATTGTTCACCTATGTGAAAGAGGGCAAGTACACCTTCTGCACACCGGGCCATATGGCGGGCACCGCATTTCAGAAGAGCCCGGTAGGCTGCCTGTTCTACGATTTCTTCGGGGCCAATACGCTGAAGTCGGACATCTCCATTTCAGTGACCGAGCTGGGTTCGCTGCTGGATCACACCGGCCCGCACCTTGAAGCGGAAGAGTACATCGCACGCACGTTTGGCGCCGAGCAGAGTTATATGGTGACCAATGGCACCTCAACGTCGAACAAAATTGTCGGCATGTATGCGGCCCCGGCGGGCAGCACCGTATTGATCGATCGCAACTGCCACAAGTCTCTGACTCATCTGCTGATGATGAGCGATCTGGTCCCGATCTGGCTGAAGCCGACCCGCAATGCGCTGGGGATTCTCGGCGGTATCCCGAAGCACGAGTTCACCCGTGAGAGCATTACGCAGAAGGTCGCGACCACCGATCGCGCTACCTGGCCGGTGCATGCGGTGATCACCAACTCCACTTACGATGGGCTGCTCTACAATACCCAGTTCATTAAAGAGACGCTGGATGTGCCGTCAATTCATTTCGATTCAGCCTGGGTGCCTTACACCAATTTCCATCCGATTTATGCCGGTAAAAGCGGCATGAGTGGCGATCGTATTCCGGGCAAGGTGATATACGAGACGCAATCGACCCACAAACTGCTGGCGGCGTTCTCGCAGGCCTCCATGATTCACATTAAAGGCGACTACGACGAACAGACGTTTAACGAAGCCTACATGATGCACACGACCACCTCGCCCAATTACGCTATTGTCTCCTCAATTGAAACTGCCGCCGCCATGCTGCGCGGTAACCCCGGTAAGCGGTTAATCAATCGCTCGGTGGAACGCGCGCTGCACTTCCGTCGGGAAATCCAGCGCCTGCGCGAAGAGTCTGACAGCTGGTTCTTCGATATCTGGCAGCCGGAACAGATTGATGAAGCGCAATGCTGGGCGATCCAGCCCGGCGACGAAGAGTGGCACGGATTTACGCAGGCCGATCGTGACCACATGTACCTCGATCCGATCAAGGTCACCATTCTGACGCCAGGTATGAGCGAGCTGGGTGAGATGGCGGAAGAGGGGATCCCGGCCGCGCTGGTAGCGAAGTTTCTCGATGAGCGCGGCATTGTAGTGGAGAAGACCGGCCCCTATAACCTGCTGTTCCTGTTCAGTATCGGCATCGACAAAACCAAAGCGATGAGCGTGCTGCGCGGTCTGACCGAGTTTAAACGCGCCTACGATCTCAATCTGCGGGTGAAAAATATGCTGCCGGATCTCTACGCTGAAGATCCCGACTTTTATCGAAATATGCGTATCCAGACGCTGGCGCAGGGGATCCATCAGCTGATCCGCCATCACGATCTGCCGCGTCTGATGCTGCAGGCATTTGATGTGCTGCCCGAAATGAAGATGACGCCGCATCAGGCGTTTCAGCAGCAGGTGAAGGGCAATATCGAAACGGTGGATCTCAGTGAACTGGTCGGGCGGGTGTCGGCCAACATGATTCTGCCTTATCCGCCAGGCGTTCCACTGGTGATGCCGGGCGAGATGATTACGGAGAAGAGCCGTGCTGTGCTCGACTTCCTGCTAATGCTGTGCAGCATTGGCCGGCATTATCCGGGCTTCGAAACCGATATTCACGGTGCCAGCCTGACGGAAGAGGGCGAGTACCGCGTTCGCGTGCTAAAAAACGATCCCGCGTAAACCCTTAAACCACTCACAGCGGCAGGCGGTCTGCGGGCAGCCTGCCTGAATCAGGACATTCACTATGTTGCAGTTAACCGCTATTCACCACATCGCCATCATCGCGTCCGACTATCAGCGCAGCAAAGCGTTCTATTGTGACGTGCTGGGCTTTCGCCTGATGGGCGAAGTTTACCGCGAGGCGCGCGACTCCTGGAAAGGCGACCTGGCCTTACAGGATCGCTATACCATTGAGCTGTTCTCTTTCCCTGAGCCGCCGGCGCGGGTCAGTCATCCCGAAGCATGTGGCCTGCGCCACCTGGCCTTTACCGTGCCGGATGTGGTCGCTGCTGTCGCCACGCTGGCCGATAAAGGTGTTATCTGCGAGCCGATTCGCATTGATGAACTGACCGGTAAACAGTGTACGTTCTTTACGGATCCGGATGGTTTGCCGCTGGAGCTTTATCAGGCGTAAAATAGCGCGTTCAGCGGGCGACATTCAGTGGCCCGATTTTTCGGATGCCGCTATGTCTTTGCCCGCTTTTGACGCCCTGTTGCAACCTGATGCCGCGCTGGTAGTCGCATTCAGCGGCGGACTCGATTCAACGGTGCTGCTGCATCAGCTTCGCGGCTGGCAGCAGCAGCATCCTCAGTCGCGCCTGCGGGCGTTGCATGTGCATCACGGTCTTAGCCCGAATGCCGATGCATGGGCCGCCCATTGCCAGACGATATGCGAACAGTTGCAGCTGACATGTGACGTGCTGCGCGTGACGGTGGATGACAGGGAAACCGGGATTGAAGCAGCCGCCCGCACCGCCCGTTATCAGGCGCTGAGCGCCGCGCTCAAGCCGGGCGAGATATTACTTACCGCGCAGCACCTCGACGATCAGTGTGAAACCTTTCTGCTGGCGCTGAAGCGCGGCAGTGGTCCTGCCGGGCTGGCTGCGATGCCATCATCGCGCATGCTGGGTTCCCATCAGCTGGTGCGTCCGCTGCTGAATCAGTCGCGAAAGTCGCTGGAAGCTTACGCCGACGTACATCAGCTGGTGTGGATAGATGATGAAAGCAATCAGGATCTTCGCTACGATCGTAACTTCTTACGCCAGCGGCTGCTGCCTGAGCTTTATCAGCGCTGGCCCCATTTTGCCGAGGCAACGGCCCGAAGTGCGGCATTGTGCAGTGAACAGGAGCAGTTGCTGGATGAACTGCTCGCCGGGCAACTGGCCGAGCTGATCCAGCCTGACGGCAGCCTTTATTTTCCACCTTTAATGAACATGAGCGCGCTGCGTGCTAACGCGTTATTGCGCCGCTGGATCGCCGGACAGGGTGGGGCGATGCCATCCCGTGATGCGCTGAAGCGTATTTGCGATGAAGTGATGGCAAGCCGGGAAGATGCACAGCCCCGGCTACGCTTCGGTCAGGCTGAATTGCGTCGGTACCGTCAGCAACTCTACTGGCTGCCGTTATTCCCGTCACTGCGAGACACTGAGCTGGCATGGCCCGATATTCGCCAGCCGCTGGATTTACCACAGAATCTCGGCACGCTGCGAGCCAGCCAGTCACAAAGCCTGTTACGCTATCCTCAGCCGGATGAGCAGATCAGCGTGCGGTTCCATGCGCAGGGTCACGTTCATGTGGTGGGTCGCAATGGCGGAAGAGAAATGAAAAAGCTTTGGCAGGAGTTACAGATACCGCCGTGGCAGCGAGAACGGCTGCCGTTAATTTTTTACAACCAGGCGCTGGTCTGTCTACCGAATCTCTTTGTCACCCATGCTGGCGCGGCCAGTGATCAGCAGGGCTGGCAGATAGTCTGGGACATGACACCTGCGCAGGAGAGCAATAACAATGAAGCAATGGCTTATCGCCTGTTTAGTGGCCGCCGTGTTACCGGCATGGGCGGCGGGTGATGCGCACCGCGGCGCAGAAAAAGCGGCCAGTTGCATGGCGTGTCATGGCGCAGCGGGCAAAGCGGCGGTGCCGCTCTACCCAAACCTGGCCGGACAACACGCCCCTTATCTGGAGCATGCGCTGCAGGCCTACAAAAAGGGTGAGCGCAGCGGGGGTCAGGCTGAGGTCATGAAGGCGTTTGTGGCGGGATTAAGCGATAGCGATATGGCGGATCTGGCGGCGTACTACAGTTCGTTACAGCCCTGATGTTTAAACGGGCGGGAAGGTCCCGCCCGGAATGCGTGGATTACTCTGCGCTGACCACGACCGTACCCAGTTCGGGATGGGTAAAGCTGGCGATATGATCGAGACGTAATTCGCGATGCTCACCGGAAAGATCGATAGCCAGATATTCCACATTCTTGCGTGAAAAGATCTCTTTAGCCTTTGCCTTGAGCTGCTCGCCATCTTTCATTTCCAGCGACAGCATCCAGTGGTTCTGGCAGGCGAGCTCCAGATTATCGTAATCATCGCAATTGATAGGTTGGTACGCTTCATTTATCAACATAGTCGCTCACCAATAAGTTAGCAGCGGCGTAAGCCGCCTGTTCCCTGACAGAAGAGTTTAGCTCAGTATTTGCGGCAATATCATTAAGTGCCTTTAATGCGCAGCCAATCGCATCCGGTATGTAACCTAAATCCCCGCTGCCGATTTCGGCATATTTCCGGCGAACTAACTCACAATAATTTTGCACGTGGCCCTCCTCAGCAGAGCGTAAATACTCTGGTTAACTGGCGACTATATCATAGCCATTTGGAGGAAATCAGCCTGTGTAAAGCAGGATCAGTGCGCGAATCACTGCTAAAGTGACAGATTCCGCTGTCTCAGGCGGACTGAATCAGAGCACAAAAGGTTAAATTGATGAACAGGTTATCGGAGGTCAACGTGATTAAGGTATGGGGAGAGCGCTAATGATTATGCTATCCCGTTCGGTTGAGATTCCGGAGAGTGAGATCGAGCTGACGGCGATTCGTGCCCAGGGTGCAGGCGGACAACATGTCAACAAAGCCAGCACCGCCATTCATCTGCGTTTCGATATTGCGGCCTCTTCACTGCCTGCGTTTTATAAAGAGCGACTGCTCACCGCCAGCCATCATCTGATTACCGGTGATGGCGTCGTGGTGATTAAGGCGCAGGAGTATCGTAGTCAGGAGATGAATCGTGAAGCGGCGCTGCAACGTCTGGTCAATCTGATCCAGGAGCTGAGCACCGTCGAAAAAGCCCGGCGCGCCACGCGCCCGACACGCGCCTCGAAAGAACGTCGTCTGGAAGGAAAAGCGCGACGCAGTTCGACTAAATCGATGCGCGGCAAGGTGCAATAAAAAACGCCCCGCAGGCGGGGCGTTTGAGTACTTATAACTTCAGGGGCGAGCCTTGAAGAGATTCCGAGCTTTCTCAGTGAACCGGGTCAGACCGGAAAGTCGCTAAAGCCATCCATGGCCGCTTTCCTCTTCTGACCCGGTTCCTTTCACGTTGAACTCATCAGTTGCGGCCAGATTCAGCCCGCTTTGACTAACGCTAAGAACTTACTTATTCAGAGCCTTCAGCAGGAAATCAACGATTTCATCCTGCTTAATCATTTGCTTCTCACCGGCACGACGTGATTTATATTCAATCTCCTGATTGTCGAGATTGCGGTCGCCGATGACGATGGTGTGCGGCACACCGATCAGTTCCATATCTGCGAACATCACGCCCGGACGCTCTTTACGGTCATCCAGAATAACCTCAACGCCCCTGGCTCGCAGGGTGGCATACAGCTCTTCCGCCAGCTCTTTAACGCGGAACGATTTCTGCATATTCATCGGCAGAATTGCCACTTCGAACGGTGCCAGTGCGGCTGGCCAGATGATGCCGCGATCGTCATGGTTCTGCTCAATGGCTGCGGCAACCACGCGAGTGATGCCGATGCCATAGCAGCCCATGCTCATCACCTGATTACGGCCATCTTCACCCTGAACGGAGGCTTTCAGCGCGTCAGAATACTTGGTGCCGAGCTGGAAGATGTGACCCACTTCGATGCCGCGTTTGATCTGCAGCGTACCTTTGCCATCCGGGCTTAAATCGCCTTCGACCACGTTACGGATATCTGCAACGCTGGCCAGCGGCAGATCGCGCTCCCAGTTAATGCCGAAGTAGTGTTTACCATCGACGTTGGCACCGGCGCTGAAGTCGCTCATCTTCGCCACGGTACGGTCAGCAATGATCGGCATCTGCAGACCAACCGGGCCGATTGAACCCGGTCCGGCACCTACTGCGGCGCGAATCTCTTCTTCGGTCGCGAACACCAGCGGTGACGCAACGATCTCTGACTTCTCCGCTTTGATCTCATTAAGCTGATGATCGCCGCGTACCAGCAGGGCAACCAGCGCGTGGCCGCTCTCTTCGGCACCTTTAACAATCAGCGTTTTCACTGTTTTTTCAACAGGCACACTGAATTGCTCAACCAGCTCCACGATGGTTTTTGCGTCTGGCGTCTCAACCAGCTGCATCTCCTGCGATGGCGCGGCACGTTCACCCGCGGGGGCAACGGCTTCGGCCAGCTCAATGTTGGCGGCGTAATCAGAATCGGTAGAGAAGATCACATCATCTTCACCGCTCTGCGCCAGTACCTGGAACTCATGTGATGCGCTGCCGCCGATAGAGCCAGTGTCGGCCTGCACGGCACGGAAATCCAGGCCCATACGGCTGAAAATCTGGCTATAAGCGCGGTACATCGCGTCATAGGTTTCCTGCAGCGATTCCTGCGACGTATGGAATGAGTAAGCATCTTTCATGATGAACTCGCGTGAACGCATCACGCCAAAGCGCGGACGGACTTCATCACGGAATTTGGTCTGAATCTGATAGAGGTTGAGTGGCAGTTGCTTATAAGAGCTCAGCTCATTGCGGATCAGGTCAGTGACCACCTCTTCATGCGTCGGACCCAGCACGAACGGACGTTCGTGGCGATCGGCAATACGTAACAGTTCCGGGCCATACTCCTCCCAGCGACCGCTCTCCTGCCACAGGTCGGCGGGCTGCACAACCGGCATTAAAATCTCAACCGCGCCCGCGTTGTTCATCTCTTCACGCACGATGTTTTCGACTTTCTTCAGCACGCGAACCCCGGTCGGTAACCAGGTGTACAAGCCAGAAGCCAGTTTGCGGATCATACCGGCGCGCAGCATCAGCTGGTGGCTGATCACTTCAGCGTCGGAAGGCGTCTCTTTCTGAGTAGAGAGCAGATATTGAGTAGTACGCATTGATTACGGTTCCAGTTGATCGGAAAGTCACAGACAGAATTTTGCTGGCGGCTAGTGTACCAGTGAGATCACCGGCTCAAAAGCGGGTTTTAACGCGGGTCGATCGCGATTACTTCAGTACCGGCATCATCAATGCGCCAGCGTACATTAAAATCCATCAGCCAGGCCGCATATTCCCGCGCCTGCGTTTCGCTCTGTCGGTAAGCGGGACGAGGATCCTGTGCCAGCACTTCGCTGATAAAACGTGCCAGATTGGGGTAGCGCGACTGCTGCTGAAGCTGCTGCTGGGCCAAAGCGGAGAAGCGAACCGGCATATCAGCGGCAGGTGCCGCCTGAGCAAAACCTGCCTGTGCATGAGGCAGCGCTTCGGCAAAGGGCAGATAAGGTTTGATATCGACCACCGGCGTGCCATCGACCAGATCCAGACTGCCAAGCTGCAGGATCACCTGCTGTTTTTCAATCCTGATACCTTTTAGCTCAACCAGCGACATGCCAATGGGATTGGGACGGAACGTTGAACGTGTCGCAAATACACCCATGCGCGCATTGCCGCCCAGTCGGGGAGGGCGAACCGTAGGACGCCAGCCGCCGGCCATCGTCTGATGGAAGACAAACAGCAACCAGAGATGGCTGAACGCTTCCAGCCCACGCACCGCTTCCGGCTGATTGTAAGGTGGCTGCAGGTGCAGTTCGCCGCCGCCATCCTGCACCAGCCCTGGCTGGCGCGGCACGGCAAACTTCTCCTTCCACGGTGAGCGGATTACCCCAATTTGCGCAAAGGCGAATTCACTCATTGATTGCTGACTTTCAGCGCTGAACCCTGGCAGACGGCCTGACGATAGCAGCCCGGCGTGCCGGTGACGATTTCACACTGATGCAGCAGCACCGCATTGGCTTTCATCTGTGATGCTTTAATCTGCAGACGTTTTCGTGCTGTGGCGATGTTGGCCGGGGAGTTCTGATTACTGATCTGGCAATCTTCAGCGGAGACTTCACCCAGATCGCGGAACGGTTTACTGACCAGATCGGCGGCATCGGTATAGAGCTTAACCGGCGCCGGTCGTACCACAGGTTTGCGGGTCGGTTGGCTGGATTGCTGCGGCCGGGACGGTGCGCTGCTTATCGGGTGATACTCATGAACACACCCTGTCAGCATCAATGCTAACAAGCAGAGCGGTAAAAAACGCATGGCAACATCCTCAGGTTTCAAAAAGTGGCGTTATTGAAACAAGGACAAGAATAAATAACAAGTCGGGCAGGGCACCCAATAACAGAAAGGGCGGCATAGCGCCGCCCTTAAAGAGATGAACAGCTGAATTACCAGCCTTTAACCGCGCCGCCATTAAAGACTTTGTTAGCTTCTGCGTAAACTTCGTCAGACTGGTAAGCCTTGACGAATTTCTTCACGTTTTCCGCATCTTTATTATCTTCGCGCGCGACAATCAGGTTCACGTAAGGTGAGTCTTTATCTTCGACGAAAATGCCATCTTTGGCTGGTGTCAGGCCAATCTGGCTGGCGTAAGTGGTGTTGATAACCGCGAGCGCGATCTGCTGATCGTCCAGTGAGCGTGGCAGCTGCGGCGCTTCCAGCTCAACAATTTTCAGATGCTTAGGATTCTCAGTGATATCCAGCGAGGTTGGCAGCAAGCCCACGCCATCTTTCAGTTTAATCAGCCCCACTTTCTGCAGCAGCAGCAGTGTACGGCCCAGGTTCGTCGGGTCATTCGGAATGGCAACCTGCGCGCCATCCTGCAGCTCATCCAGTGACTTGATCTTCTTCGAATAGCCTGCAATCGGGTAGACGAAGGAGTTACCTACGGAAACCAGCTTGTAACCACGATCTTTGATCTGCTGATCCAGATACGGTTTGTGCTGGAAAGCATTGACGTCGATATCGCCTTTGCTCAGCGCTTCATTCGGCAGCACGTAGTCGTTAAATGTGACCAGCTCAACATCCAGACCATACTTATCTTTAGCCACTTTCTGTGCGGCTTCAGCAACCTGCTGCTCAGCACCAACAATGACGCCCACTTTGATGTGGTTAGCGTCTTTCTCTTTTTGATCGCATCCTGCCAGCGCAATCGCGCCAATCAGTGCACCCACAGCGGCAATTTTTTTGAATCTGAAAGACATATCCTTTCCTTCTTAATAATGTGAGATTGCTGGCTTACTTATGGGACACTGCACGCACGATGCGGTCGCCACAGAATTGAATGAGATACACCAAAACCACTAACAACACCAATACCGTATTCATCACCGTGGCGTTGTATCCGATATAACCATACTGATAACCGATCTGACCCAGACCACCGGCACCCACTGCGCCACCCATGGCGGAGTAACCGACCAGCGTAATCAGGGTAATGGTTGCCGCATTCACCAGGCCTGGCATCGCTTCCGGCAACAGGACCTTACGGATGATCTGCATTGGCGTTGCACCCATGGCACGCGAGGCTTCGATCAGGCCGGTAGGCAGTTCCAGCAAGGCGTTTTCAACCATACGCGCAATAAACGGTGCAGCGCCGACGGTCAGCGGAACGATAGCTGCCTGCAGTCCAATGGAGGTGCCGACGATAACGCGGGTAAAAGGAATCATCCAGACCAGTAAGATAATGAAAGGTATGGAGCGGAAGATATTCACCAGCGCGGAGAGCACGCGGTACAGCCCCTGATTCTGCAGAATCTGGCCCGGACGGGTGACATAAAGTAAAACGCCGACCGGCAGGCCCAGTACAAAACCGAAAAAGCCAGAGACGAAGGTCATCATCAGCGTTTCCCATACGCCTCGTCCCAGCAACCACATCATCGCTTCAGACATAACCTAACACCTCTACTTTCACATGATTCTCTTTCAGCCAGGCTATCGCCTCGCGCGTATCGCTCTCTGCGCCATGCATTTCGGCCAGCATAATGCCGAACTTCACACCACCGGCGTAATCCATCTGGGCACTGATAATGTTGTTATTCACGTTGTAACGGCGGGCCGCTTCGGAAAGCAGTGGCGCATCAACCGATTTACCGGTGAATTCCAGCCGCAGCAGCGGCACGGTGCCTTCAGTGGCAGTGGCTGAAAGACGCTGCTGGTAATCATCCGGGATATCCAGATGCAGGGTAGACTGAATAAACTGCTGCGCCAGAGGCGTCTTAGGGTGTGAGAACACCTCACTGACGCTGTCTTTCTCGATTAACTCACCGTGACTGATGACCGCAACCTGATCGCAGATGCGTTTCACCACATCCATCTCATGAGTGATCAGGAGAATCGTCAGCCCAAGGCGGCGGTTGATATCTTTCAGCAACTCCAGAATAGAGCGGGTTGTAGCGGGATCCAGTGCGCTGGTGGCTTCATCACACAGCAGAACCTTGGGATTACTGGCCAGCGCACGGGCAATCGCGACACGCTGCTTCTGACCGCCTGAGAGATTTGCAGGCCAGGCATCATGCTTATCAGACAATCCCACCAGTTCCAGCAGCTCAGTGACACGAGCGTTGATCTGGGCGCGGGAGAGATTACCGAGTTCCAGTGGCAGAGAAACGTTGCCCGCAACGGTGCGTGAGTTCATCAGGTTAAAGTGCTGGAATATCATGCCAATCTGGCGGCGCGCCTGGGTTAACTGACGTTCATTAAGTGCAGTCAGATCGGCTCCGTCAACCAGTACGCGACCCGAAGTAGGCCGCTCCAGCAGATTCACGCAACGAATCAATGTACTTTTACCGGCACCGGAAGCGCCGATAACGCCATAAATCTGTCCGGCAGGCACGTGCAGACTGACATCCGTTAATGCCGGAATAGTCCGCGAGCCCTGCTGAAACACTTTAGTAATATTTTCTAGTTTAATCATTATGTTATTAATTATCGTGTTGCGTTGTCCGTGGTGTGGGAAGCCTCGTCACTTTTAGTCGCTATAAAAGCTGGATGGATGTTAAGGCATCCAGACGTCTAAATCAATGGAAGTGATTCAATCTGACATTCTCCCTTTTATAGCAATCATGCGATACTGATCGGCAATTTTTACAGCAGGAGTTTCTACGTGGCGAATAAAGTCCCCGCTATTTTTCTTGATCGTGATGGCACCCTTAATGTCGATAGTGGCTATGTCCATGAGATTGATGACTTCCAGTTTATTGACGGCACAATTGAAGCGCTGCAAAAACTGAAGGCAATGGGATATGCGCTGGTGGTCGTGACCAATCAGTCTGGCATAGCGCGCGGTATGTTTACCGAAGATACCTTTATGCGTCTGACAGAGTGGATGGACTGGTCGCTGGCCGATCGCGACGTCGATCTTGATGGCATTTATTTCTGTCCTCACCATCCTGAAGCAAAAGTAGAAGAATTCCGTCAGGAATGTGATTGCCGTAAGCCACAGCCAGGCATGCTGCTGACTGCACAGGAAGAGCTGCATATTGATATGGCTGCTTCTTATATGGTGGGTGACAAGCTGGAAGATATGCTGGCAGGAAAGGCTGCGGGCGTTGGCACCAAAGTGCTGGTGCGTAGTGGTAAACCCGTCACGGCCGAAGGCGAAGCTGCAGCAGACTGGGTGATTAATAGCCTGGCAGAGCTGCCAGCACGCATTAAACAGGGCTAAAACGGCGCTTTTGTGCAAATTTCAGACGAACAGCAAAAAAGTCTCAATTTGCACTTGCGCTATCTGAGCCGTTCCCTATAATGCGCCTCCACTGACACGGCAAACCGGCAACGGGATGACGGGTTAAGAGGCACAGGAGACTGCGCCGCCGGAGAAAAACTTCTGAAATAGAGGTTGACTCTGCAGGAGGAAAGCGTAATATACGCCACCTCGCGACAGGACGCTAACGCACTGTTCGCACTGCTCTTTAACAATTTATCAGACAATCTGTGTGGGCACTCGCAGGATTGATATCAGCGTCTTTGGACGCACAAAAAT